>DYHU01000134.1 GCA_020724025.1 Syntrophorhabdus sp.
ACCATTTGAATTTTATTGACAAGGCGTTCACCATTTGTTATAAGAAGAAAAATTTATATCAATTTAGCTGTTTGAAATCCTCTTATTATAAAATCCCTCCCAACCTCCCTTTGCCAAAGGGAGGAGAAATTTTATCCCCCTTTTCTAAAGGGGGATGAAGGGGGATTAGGCAGTGTTTTTCAAAGAGCTAATGTACTGCGTCATAAATCCCTTTGCTATATTTGTCATTCCTGCGGAAGCAGTCCCGCCAAAGGCGGGACAGAAAAACAGAGACTGGATGCCGCATCAAGTGCGGCATGACATGCCAATCAAAAGTAAAGAAGCGTGTGACGCACTACACTAAAGTGTTACAAATAATTTAATTTTTAAAGGCTATTCAGGAGGTTGTTATGGCTCGATTGTATGAATATCAGGGGAAACAGTTGCTCAAAGCGGCAAAGGTGCCGATCCCTCAGGGGGAGGTGGCCGCCACCCCTCAGGAGGCGGGAAAGATCGCCGGCAAGATCGGCAAACCGGTGGCTGTGAAGGCACAGATCTGGGCAGGGGGCCGCGGAAAGGCCGGAGGCATTAAATTCGCCTCAAATCCCCAGGAGGCGGAGAAGGTTGCAGGTGACCTATTAGGATCCACTCTGAAGAACCTGACCGTGGAGAAGGTCCTCGTCGAGGAGAAGATCGATATCGACAAGGAATATTATGTCGGCGTGATCATCGATGCCTCGAGAGAAGTTCGAGCGCCAATCGTGATGTTCAGCACGGAGGGGGGCGTGGACATCGAATCCGTTCCCCCTGAAAAAATTGCCCAGACAGCCGTCGATGTCCTTCGTGGTTTTCGTTTCTACGATGCACTCAACCTTGCGGTGACATTGAAAGTTCCCAACCAGATCCTGCCAACAATTGCCCAGGCCATCATGGGCCTATTCCAGACCTTTAAGGCTTATAACTGCCGGACGGCCGAGATTAATCCCCTTGTCTTAACAAAAGACGGAAAGATCCTGGCCGGAGATTGCCGGATGGCCATTGACGACTCCTCCGTATTCCGTCACCCGGAATTGGGAATCGATGTGGCCCGGGAAGCCTCAACGCCGCCGACGGAGCTGGACAAGATCGCCTGGCAGATTGAGGAAGGAGACCTGCGCGGGACCTGTTATATTGCCCAGATGGCCCCGGAGGTCAAAGAGCTAAACTATGTCGGATATCACGGCATCGGAGGGGGAGGGGCGATCCTGGGAGTGGATGCTTTGAACCGGCAGGGATTGAAGATTGCCAACTATGCCGATACGAGCGGAAACCCCACAGCGGCAAAGGTTTACCGTGCCGCCAAATTGATCATCAACCAGCCCGGCATTGAAGGATATATGCTTGGCGGGTTCATCGTGGCTAATCAGGAGCAGTGGCATCATGCTCATGGTGTAGTGAAGGCCCTCCGGGAAGAAATACCGAAGCGGCCGGGTTTTCCCTGTGTGATCCTCCTCTGCGGGAATAAAGAGAAAGAGTCGATGGAGATATTAAAGGAGGGGACAGCGGATTTGCCCGGGCGGTTCGAGTTCTATGGAAGCGATAAGGTTTACGAGACCGAATTCCTGGCGAAGAGGATGAAGGCTCTGATTCTCGAGTATCGGAAGGATAGAGGGATAGCAACGCTTTAGTTCTTTGAAATGGAATGAAATGGGAAACCGATCAGGGATGCCTCCAAAGTTTTAGAATGCGGTCATTCATATTTTATCCTATGGAAATGCAGAGAGCGAACAGGACGCAGCCATCCTTCCCAAGCCTTCTGAGTGATCGGGCAAAAGGTTTCCGCTCTAAAACTTTTCCAGCATCCCTGACCGGTGTCCCATGGGAATGATTTACAAAGCGTTGAGTTGTTACGAAGGATAAAGGAGGAATAAAGACATGGAATTCAAGGAGAGGACGATTAAGATCACCATTGATGAGAGCAAATGTGTCGACTGCAAGACGCATGCCTGTGCGGCGGGATGTAAACTCTTCAGTCGAGGCATTTTAGTGATCAAGGATGGCAAACCCGCGCTTGGAGGCGATGCGGCCTATGCCGAAAGGGTCGGGACTGAATGTCTGGCCTGCGAATATGAATGCTGGTTCAGAGGAAATAAAGCAATTAAAATCGAGGCTCCAGTCGCCGGGTTGAAAGAGTATTTGGAAAAACGAGGACTATCACTTTCATAACATAAATAGAGATCTCTAAAAAATGGGCATAGAATAGCATGTCACCCCCACCCTCACCCTCCCCCCTCGAGGGGGAGGGGATGGGTGGGGGGCATAAAAGGAGTGAGAAATGGCTATTTTGCTTGAAAAGAATACGACAGTTCTGGTTCAGGGGATTACTGGAAGGGAAGGGTCGGCACGGGCCGCCTTTATGAAAGGATATGGAACAAAAGTGGTGGCAGGGGTGACGCCCGGAAGGGGCGGAGAGGAAATCTCCGGAATACCTGTCTACAATACCGTTGAGGAAGCGGTCAGAGCCCAGGGCCGTATCGATGCCAGCGTGACCTTTGTGCCCGGACCAGGGCTCAAAGATGCGGTTTTTGAGGCTGTTGATGGTGGAATCAAATTTATTGTTATGCCCGTTGAGCGAGTTCCTTTGTATGATATCCTTGAGATGATGGCCTATGCCAAATTGAAAGGAGTCCGTCTTCTCGGACCAGGATCCATCGGGGCGATCAGTCCAGGAATCGCGGTAATGGGCTGGCTTGGAGGATCTCCTGAGTTTGCTAAGAGGGTTTTTGTGCCTGGGCCTGTTGGAGTGATCTCCAGAAGCGGAGGACAGTCAGGAACGGTTCCATGGGCGATTAAGGAAGCTGGCCTTGGGGTAACGACTGTCGTTCATATTGGAACAGAGCCGGTTTTGGGGCAATCTTTTGGAGATATTCTGCCCCTTTTTCAGGCGGATAAGGATACAAAGGCGGTTGCCATCTTTGGTGAAATCGGCGGTCCATATGAGGAAGAAGCGGCAGAGGCCGTAAGGAAGAAGGAATTTACCAAACCCCTCGTCGTTTTTGTTGCCGGGGCATGGGCTCCTGAAGGGATGCGGTTTTCTCATGCATCGAGCATCATCGAGAGGGGAAGAGGATCAGCTAAGGACAAAATCAAATCCCTTAAGGAAGCCGGGGTCCATGTCGTGGACCGGCCCGATGAGATCGGCCCAACCTTGAAAAAATTACTTCGAGTCTAAAAGGTTAAGGGAACGATGCCCGTTTCGTTCAAAACGGTTACGTTATTCGTCTTTAAAAATCTTTTAGCCGTAACCCTTTGACTATAAACGATACGGGCTTCCTCACCCTAACCCAAATTTTTTGGGAATTATAATTCCATAGGAGGTGCACTATGACTGTGATGCGATCTGTTTTTTACATTCCGGGAAATAATGAAAAGATGATTTCGAAGGCTCCAGAGACTCCGGCCGACATCATTACCCTGGACCTGGAAGATTCTGTTCCCCCTGCTGAAAAAGTGAAAGCCCGGGAGATGGTCAGGGAGAATCTGAAATTTGCCGGGTCAGGTGGTTCCACGGTTTATGCCCGGCTCAATAACTGGGAGACCCTGATGACCAATGATGATCTTGAGGCCATTGTCTATGAGGGGCTTTCAGGGGTTTGTCTGGCCAAGACCGGTGGTCCGGACCATGTCCAGCGCCTGGACTGGAAATTGGAGGAACTTGAAAGGCGGAGGGGACTCGCCGTTGGCAGTATTGCCATCCAGCTCCTCATCGAGACGGCAAAAGGGGTCATGAATGCCTACCCCTCCGCGATTGCGAGCAAGCGGGTCAATTCCCTTATCTTCGGCGCAGTCGATTACACAAAGGATATGAGAGTGAAGCTTACGATCGAAGGGGATGAGCAGTTTTATGCAAGAGCCCATACCGCCGTTGCCGCCAGAGCGGCAGGTTGTATCGCCATTGATTGCCCCTTTGTGGCCTTTAAGGATACGGAGGCCTTTGAGAAGAACACACGCTTCGGGCGTCAATTAGGATATGAAGGAAGAATGCTCATCCACCCGAGCCAGATCGAACCTTCCCATCGGATCTACACACCCTCTCCCGAAGATGTGGAATGGGCAAACGGGGTGGTGAAGGTTTTTGAGGAAGAGGGAATTGCAAAAGGGGCTGCCGCCGTTTCTTATCTGGGAAAGATGGTGGATACCCCTGTCTATGAGAATGCGAGGACGATCCTTGCCATCATCGAGGAGATCGCTGCCTTCGATGCGAAGAGAAAGAAGGGGTAGGATCGGCTCATTCCAAAAGGGCTTCCCCTTTATATCTGTATCCCGAATCTTAGATCCAAAAATATAACGAATAAAAAATTATCCCCTCCCCCCCGGCCTCGCCACGGCGAAGCCGAGGGCGGGCTGGCGGGAGGGGATGAAGGGGAGGGGGAACCAAATCTATCCACCCTCACCCCCACCCTCTCCCGTCAAGGGAGAGGGGAAAATATTTCATTATTATGGTACTCAGACAGTGCGAATCGTTTTAATCGGCCAGGGACCTTTTGGGGAGAAGGTCCTGGAGACACTGATTAAAAAGGGAGAAGAGGTCATTGGTGTTTTTACCCTTCCAGATAAAAGAGGGGAGCCGATGAAGCTTCTCGCAGAAAGATCCGGGGTTTCTGTCTTTCGCCCAAACTTAATGAAAGACCCTCAAGTTTATGATGAGTATGTTAGATTAAAACCCGAGCTTGCCATATTAGCCTTTGTAACCGATATCATTCCTGAGAAGTTATTGAGTGTTCCTACGATTGGCACCATCTGTTACCATCCCTCTCTTTTACCCAGGCATCGGGGCGCCAGTGGTATTAACTGGGCGATCATTCAGGGAGATAACCGGACCGGCTTAACCATTTTCTGGGCGGATAAAGGGATCGACACCGGCCCCATCTTGCTCCAGAAAGAGGTGGAAATCAATCCGGATGAGACCACAGGCTCCCTTTATTTTAACACCCTGTTTCCCATGGGAGTGGAGGCCATTTTGGAGGCGGTCGATCTGATCAAAATGGGGAAGGCGCCCAGAATTCCCCAGGATGAATCGAAAGCCACCTATGAACCTCCCTGTGATGATCGGGTTGCCTCCGTCGATTTTGCAAAACCGTTTAATGAAATTTACAATTTAATCAGGGGCTGTGACCCCCAGCCCGGGGCGTATATCACCTTTAAAGGAAAGAGAATCAGATTCTACGAGGCGAGAAGAAAACCTTTACCCACAGGGGAGGGAGCCGGAGAGGTTGTGGCCATTGAAAGAGGAGGCCTTGAGATCGCGGTTCAAGGCGGAATCATCATCGTTGGTAAATTGAGGGTGGATAAGGGCGAGAAGATCGGACCGATGGAGTTTGCTAAATTGGTTGAGTTAAAAATTGGAGATCGGTTGGGGAAATGATCAAAAAATTGGAATATTGGAATAGTGGAACACTGGAATATTGGGTAAAAAACGAAATGGTTTTCTCATTATTCCAACATTCCATTATTCCATCATTCCATAAGAAATTTTAAGGAGGACCCATGGAACGTAAAACGATGGTTGAAGAGTTATCCAGGATCGTTGGAAAGGAGAATGTTCTCTCCTCAGAGACGGACCTGTTGCTCTATGGTTACGATGCCTCCCTTTTTAAGGGAAAACCCGATTGCATTGCCTTTCCGGGTTCAACGGAAGAGGTCTCTCAAATCGTCAAGTTCTGCCGCCGCGAGCGCATTCCTGTCATTGCGAGAGGTTCGGGAACAAATCTGAGCGGAGGGACGATTCCCACCAGGGGCGGGATCATCCTTCATTTTTCCAGGATGAACAAAATTCTTGAGATCGATGTCGAAAACCAGAGGGCCGTGGTGGAATCGGGTCTCTTTACCCTTGCGCTGAAGAATCAGTTGGCCCGTTATGGATATGTTTATCAACCGGACCCTGCGAGTGAGAAAGTCTCCACCTTCGGAGGAAATTTTGCCGAGAATTCAGGAGGACCGCACTGCCTCAAATATGGCGTGACGACCAATCACATCCTGGGGGCTGAGATTGTCCTTCCGGATGGAGAGATAATCCAGACAGGGGGGAAGGCGCTCGATCTCCCCGGATACGATTTGACCGGAATCCTGGTGGGTTCGGAGGGAACCCTGGGGATCGCCACCAAATTGACCCTCCGGATCATGCCCAAATCCGAGGCGGTAAAAACAATGTTGGCCATCTATAATTCCCTGGAGGATGCCGGAAGAACGGTCTCCGCGATCATTGCCGATGGCATCGTGCCGGCCACACTCGAAATCCTCGATAAACTGACGATCAAGGCCGTTGAAGAGTCGGTTCATGCGGGTTTTCCTCTCGACGCAGAGGCAGTTCTTCTCATCGAGATTGACGGGCTCAAAGACGGGATGGAAAGATTGGCGGAACGGATCATGGAGATCTGTAAAAAGAATAAAGCCCGTGAGGTTAAATCTGCGAAGACAGAGGCGGAAAGAACACAGCTCTGGGCTGGCAGGAAAGGGGCATTCGGCGCCATTTCGAGGCTTCGTCCCAACTATCTCGTCTGTGATGGAACGGTGCCGAGAACCAAATTACCGGAGGTATTAACCCGGGTGATGGAGGTGAGTAAGAAGTACGGCCTTGCCATTGCGAATGTCTTTCATGCGGGAGACGGAAACCTCCATCCTCTCATCCTCTTTGACGAAAGGGATGAGGAGGAACTGAAGAAGGTCCATCTGGCTGGTTCCGAGATCATGAAGTTATGCGCCGATGCGGGCGGGACGATCAGCGGAGAGCATGGGATTGGCACGGAGAAGATGAAGGAGATGTTCTTCGTCTTCTCCCCTCAGGATATTGCCGCCATGAGAAAGGTGAAGAAGGCCTTCGATCCGGAAGATATTTTTAACCCCGGAAAGATTTTGCCAGAGGTTCAAGCATAATTGTTCGGTCCCCCCTCACCCTATCCCTCTCCCGCCAGCCCGCCCCGCAGAGCGGAGCGAGGCCGGGGGGGAGAGGGGGAATTTTTTAAAACAAGCCATCTGAAATTCCCTCCCCCTTGATGGGGGAGGGAGTGGGTGGGGGTGAATTGGGAAGGAGACAGAGAATGCCCAAAACTGACAAACTGGTTTCGAGATTCAAAGATATCGTTGGTGAAGCCCACCTCCTTCAAGATCCGGATAAACTTAAAGCGTATGCCATCGATGGAAAACGACCGAAAGCGGTCGTATCTCCGGGGACGATCGATGAGGTCTCAAAAATCGTTGCCTATGCCAATGAACATTCCCTGGCCCTTCTTCCCATGGGGGGCGGGACAAAGATGGGGGTGGGCGGAATACCCGGAAAGATGGACCTCGTCCTCTCCACTCTCCGTCTCAATCGAATGACGGATTGTGACTGTGATAATCTCACCCTCTCCGCGGAAAGCGGAATCACTCTTGGCGAGGTTCAGAAGAGATTGTCACAGGAAGGGAAGGGATATTTCCTTCCACTGGATCCGTCCTTTACGGAGAAGGCCACACTGGGCGGGATTGTGGCGACCAACTCGAGCGGACCCAGGAGATTGATCTATGGCACGGCGAGGGATTTGATCATCGGGACAAAGGCTGTCTTTCCCAATGGGGATATTGTTGCTTCGGGCGGAAAGACGGTGAAGAATGTCTCCGGCTATGACATGTGTAAACTCCTGATCGGTTCTTACGGGACGCTGGGAATCCTCTGTGAGATCACTTTTAAACTTCTCCCTCTTCCTGAGAGAGAAGCAACCTTACTCATCCCATTTGTCAGGCTGGAGGAGGCGGTTCAATTTGGACGTGAAATCCTCCAGTCCCAATACCTTCCGTCATCCATCGAGATCCTCAATGGAATGGCTATGAAGAAGATAAAACATCCGATCGTACAGCAGGGGGATTACCTTGTTGCCATTGGATTGGAAGGTGTGGCTGAAGCCATTGAGCGGCAGGTCTCAGAGATGAGTGAAAGGGCGAAGAGGGGAGGGTGCCTTGAAACAGCAGTTCTCCATTCTGAAGCGCACCCATCCTTCTCGAAGGCGATACGGGACTTTTCAGAGAGGCTGAAGGAAGAGGGATCAAATTTCATCTCGTTGAAGTCCAATTTTTTAATCTCCAGATGTGGAGAGGTAATGGGCAGTTATGAAAAAATCGCAAAAGAGTCCGGAGTCGATTGTGCCCTCATCTGCCATTCGGGAAGCGGGGCGCTTTACTCCTATGTCTTTGCCGGCAAAGGTGGACGATCAAAGAAAGAATCCCTGCTCGGCCTCATAAGAGGATTCTCCTCAATCGCCGTCAAAAACGAAGGCCACCTCATCGTTGAATCGTCCCCTCCTGACATCAAAAAGAGAATCGATGTCTGGGGGGAACCGAGAGGTAATTACGAGATCATGCGGCGATTGAAGAAAGAGATCGATCCGAAAGGGATCCTCAACCCGGGAAGGTTTGTGGGAGGAATCTAAAGGATCAATGCAAAATGGTCAATTAGCAATTATGATGAACTCGTAAAAAGTCGTCATTCCCCCCTGCTTTCGCAGGGGTAAACTTGTCCCCGCAAAGGCGGGGAACGGGAATCCAGAGAATACCCTACAAAGAAAATCCTGGATTCCTGCTTCCGTAGGAATGACGAAAAATGGTTTCTCAAGAATATGGAGCTTAGTATGAAAACCGAACAACTCAAGACCCTTTTCTATGACGAGGTTGCCAAGTGTAACCATTGTGGTTTCTGCCTGGCCCATTGCCCTGTTTATACCGTTGCAGGAAGGGAATGGGCCACCCCCCGCGGCAAGAATGCGCTTGTGAAGGCGATTATAGAAGGCAAAATCGACTGGACACCTGAAATCGAGGAGACGCTCTTCCGGTGCACGGGCTGCAGGCTCTGCACCCAGACCTGTTTTCCGGCGGTGGAGACCAATCAGGGCGTTCTGGCGGGACGGGAATGCCTGGTCAATAAAAAGCAGTACCCGAAGGTGATCGATCGGGTGGTCGAGGCGCTGGAGAGCCATTTCAATATTTCTAACGAACCGAATGTCAACCGAACCCTGTGGATGGAGAAATTGGAGGACATCCCGGATCACAGGTTCCAGAAGGGAAAAGCGAGTGTGATCTACTTTGTGGGATGTGTGGCGGCCTTCTACCCGATGGCCCATAAGATCCCGCAGACGTTTGTTCAGATTCTGAATAAGGCCAATGTCGACTTCACCATTCTGGGAGGAGAAGAGTGGTGCTGCGGGTTTCCGCTCATCCAGGCGGGGATGAAGGATAAGATGCAGAAATTGATCGAACACAATCAGGAGAAGATGAAGGAAGTGGGCGCTGAGACCGTTGTCTTTGCCTGTCCTTCCTGCTACCATACCTGGAAGGAGAAGTATCAAACGGATGCGGAATTGCTCCATTCGACTCAATTCATAGAAAGGCTGATCGGAGAAGGAAGAATCACCTTCCAGAACGGAGTTGACCGAGCAGTCACCTATCATGATCCCTGCGATCTGGGGAGGAACAGCAAGGTTTTCGACGCCCCCAGAAATATATTAAAGAAAATTCCCGGATTGAATCTCATTGAGTTGGAGGGAAATCGCCAGTTGAGCGTATGCTGTGGCGGAGGAGGAGATCTTGAGATGATTGATCCGGCGCTCTCCGCGGCCATTGCACAGAGAAAGATCGAAGAGATTCAGAGGACAGGAGCCGAGGAGGTAGTGACCTCCTGCCAGCAGTGCATCCGGACGATTTCAGGTTATGCAAGAAAGAATAAGATCAAGTTGAAGGTGAGGGATATTACAGAGGCCGTTCTGGAGGCGATGGGATAGTAGAGGCAGGGGCATAAGGATGAAATTAATTGGATTTCATACATGATGGTCTCGTAAAAAGTCTGAAAAGGCTATTTTCTGTCATTCCTGCGCACGCAGGAATCCAGTATTTTCATGTAGTTAGAATTTTCTGGATTCCCGTTTTCACGGGAATGACGACTTTTTACGATTCCATCATACCTTATGTTCAATTAAACCCATTACTTGGTTCAGAATCTGCTTTTTTAGTGTTTCACCTGGGCC
>DYHU01000578.1 GCA_020724025.1 Syntrophorhabdus sp.
TTTTTGAAAACAGGGGATGAGTTGGTAGAAGGGGGATAGTAGTTCCCATTCCGAGTTATTGCGGGAAAAGAGATGATTATTAGCATAAATGAATTACATTTTAACGGAGGTGAAACAATGTACAGCAAAGAGCGAAGATCCTTTTCACTATTTGCATTGATACTGGGGTGTGCAATTTTGTTCCTTACAGTCAGCTCGGCCTCAATAGCCCAAGACCGCCTCAATCTTACAATTACCAAGCTTAAAGCCGGCCAGTCTGTATTTGGGGTTTTTTCTTATATCCATGACATGCTGAATGCCCGTATCCTTGGAAGGTCAAATCTCGACTACATCATCTACGATACAGAGCACATACCATTCAATATGGAGAACTTCCGGCAGTTTTTACAGAACATGAAGACCCCGGATGGCAAGTTCAAGGTGACTCCTTTCATCCGGATTGGGCCAAATCCGAGTG
Source organism: Syntrophorhabdus sp. (assembly GCA_020724025.1). Next base: position 458 of record DYHU01000578.1, read on the forward strand.
AAATTAAATACAATCAATGGGTAGTTAAGCAAGCCCTCGATATGGGCGCCATGGGAATCATGATCCCTAAAATAAACACGAAGCAGCAGGCCTATGATGCAGTGGTTTCGATGCGCTATCCGCCCTTCAAAGGATCACCCTATCAAGAGCCACGGGGGGAACGGGGTTTTGGCCCAACAATTGCTTCGGGGACTTGGGGAATTAGCCCGGCAGAGTATGCCAAGCGCGCTGACCTTTGGCCTTTGAACCCTGACGGAGAACTTTTATTGATTGTAATGGTCGAATCGAAGATGGGAGTTGAGAATTTAGAAGAGATCTTAAGTGTACCCGGGGTTGGAGCGGTTTACATTGGACCGGCAGACCTCCAATGTGATTTGGGTTATTGTGGGCAGGGCACAACCATGCCAGGCGTAGGGGCACCTCCTGCAGCTACTGTTGTACCTGAGGCAGAGGAACTCATACAGCGTACGTTGGCCATTTGTAAGCGCCGAAACGTTCCTGTAGCAATTTCAACTACTCCCTTAGATGCAGTCCAGCGTGTTAAGCAAGGATTTAATATGCCAACTGTTGGTTTTGATTTTGGAATTCCAGCCGGACCCGCTAGGTGTTTAGAATTGTTGGGGCGTTAGTAAAGATCAGTTAAGCCATCCGTGAGAATGGGACAGAAAGCGGCGGATCTTACTGGAGATGCCCGAGCTGCAGAAGGGAGAATCTTTGGTAAGTTCGGCCTTTTTATTTCCATGAGTAGTATTTCTTTAGATTATTCATCTGGAGTCAGATTATGAAGTGGAATTTCCAGAAGATGCCAATAAGATAGGTTTCACGGGGGATTTAAATATCCTTTTGGGGCCATTCCTATCTGCCTTTTTTATAATAGACATCGAGCAAATTTCCATTATTATAAAAGGAGGAAACGAATATGGTTACAAAAAAGACCAGTGCTATTGTTTTAGGCATTTTGATTACTACATGGCTTGCGTTTTTTCTCACACAGGTGGAAGCACAAACCACTGATGAGCAAAAACAAGCCCTCATAGGCGAATGGAGGGGTGTGTGGCCGGGAATGCGTGGTGATTCTTCAACACTAATAA
>DYHU01000579.1 GCA_020724025.1 Syntrophorhabdus sp.
TCTTCGAATGGATGGAGGGAAAGCGATATAAAGTCCATTACCGGGTCTTTCTCAGTAAATACCGGGCCTATACCCCCTGTCCCGCCTGTCATGAGTCCCGGCTCAAAGAAGAAGCGCTCTATGTCCGTCTGGCTGGGAAACCTATTTCCCAGCTCGGTCAACTGCCCGTATCCAAACTCCAGGAGTTCTTTTCAAACATCCCGTTGAAAGAGTATCAAAAGAAGGTGGGAGAACGTCTCCTCAAAGAGATCAATGACCGGATCAAATTCATGGCCGATGTGGGGCTGGGATATGTCACCCTCTCGCGCCAGACACGCACCCTCTCCAGCGGCGAATACCAGCGCATTACTCTGGCAAGGGCATTGGGATCCTCTCTCACTGAGACGCTTTATGTGCTTGATGAACCAAGCATTGGTCTTCACGCCAGGGATACGCATCGTCTTTTACGGACACTTCAACATCTTCGAAACAGGGGGAACACCATTGTCGTGGTGGAACACGATCCGGACATCATCCGCTCGGCCGATTCGATCATCGACCTCGGTCCCGGAGCAGGAAGAGAGGGGGGCCATGTCATTTTTGAAGGAGACCTCGGGTCCCTTATAAAAAAAGAGGACTCCATCACTGCCCGATACCTGAGGGATGGAATCCCTTTTCTTCCGATCCAACCTCACCGGACGCCTGGGGGGTGGGTCACCATCCGCAATGCCTGCCAGCATAACCTTAAAGGAATCGATGTCCGTATTCCCTTGGGCATGATGGTCTGCATCACAGGCGTGTCCGGTGCTGGAAAGACGACCCTCGTCCATGACATCCTCTATGCCGGAGCCAAAAGGAATGGAAATTCAGAATTTGAAAGAGGTGCCTTTGATTCCATGGAGGGGTTAGAGAAAGTCGACGACCTCATCTTGGTCAATCAATCCCCTATCGGTAAAAGCCTCCGGTCAAACGCTGCTACCTACATCAAGGTCTTCAGCGATATCCGGGACCTCTTTGCCCGAACTCGAGAGGCCAGGAGGCATGGTCTTCAACCTCGCCATTTCTCCTTTAATACTGAAGGGGGGCGATGCGAAGCCTGCCAGGGAGCCGGGCTTCAGGTTCTGGATATGCAATTTTTAGAGGATGTGATCATCACCTGTGAGATGTGCGAAGGGAAAAGGTTTCGCCCTGAGGTCTTAAAGATTCGGTATCAGGATAAAAATATTTCAGAAGTGTTAAACGTGACTGTTGAAGAAGCCCTCGCCTTCTTTAAAGGCCATCAGAAGATCATCTCAAAACTTCAGATACTGAAAGATGTGGGATTGGGTTATCTCACCCTGGGTCAATCAACCAATACCTTGAGCGGAGGGGAATCCCAGCGATTAAAACTGGCTCAACACATCGGCCAGGTCCACCTGGGAAGGAATCTCTTTATCTTTGACGAGCCGACAACAGGACTCCATATGGCGGATATTGAACTTCTCCTGAAAACCTTCGAAAAACTCCTCTCGAATGGCCATTCACTCATCATCATCGAACATAACCTCGATCTGATTCGATGTGCGGA
>DYHU01000580.1 GCA_020724025.1 Syntrophorhabdus sp.
CTTTCCTTCATTATCCTTGCCGTCCCAATAGGCGGCTTCATCCTTAGTCAGATAACTCCCTGGCTCTTGCTCGCCCACTTCAATGGTCCTGATCAGTTGTCCTGAGAGGGTGTAAATCTGAATCTCTACCTCAGCCCGCTCAGACAGGCTAAAGGGTATCCAGGTCTCAGGATTGACCGGGTTGGGATAATTTTGACCCAGCGCCGATTTAGCCGGCACCTGCCCCTTGATCCCCAGCTCAATCAGTTGAGCCAGCAAGTCCTTCATCCTGGCTATTGCCTCACTCTCATGCCGCTCTGCACCTCCGCTCCCCTGTACCTCTGCTTCCCCGCTCCTCTGTACCTTTACTCCTCCGCTCCCCGGCTGTTCTGCTCCCCCGCTCCCCGGCACCGTATCTAACATCCGGTACATCGCCCGATAAGCGGCCAAATTCTTAGTATGATCTACCCCAGCAGCAAAAATATCCCTCCCAGGAGCCGCCGCTGGCGCCGGACCGTGCGTCAATCCCCAATACATCCCGATCACGACAACCTCTTTTTCGTCCACCACCCCATCACCAGTCGCATCAGCATAAGTAGTCTCAGCCGGAGTCCAGGTAAAAGCCTCGTAGCCCTTCCAGCCACCATTGGCTTGAGAAGGATAGCCTGTTGTCCTGGGGGCGCCAGTCGAAAGCCAGTAATTGGCTACCGGCAGGATGTCCAGCTCATTCACTTCACCGTTGTTATCCGTATCCCCGGGCCAGACCTTGATCTGGGTAACCGTTATCGAAGCCCCCTGAACAGAAAGGTTTATCGGCGTCCCGTTCATCTGGTAAGCCGAGAGATCAATCAGGTTAAAGGAGATACTACTGCCAACCACAGCTCCCGGTGACAGATGATATAGCACCCGGGCCACCCGGCCGTAACCGCTGGCTAAATTCCCGTAATTGCTTGTTCGGGACAACCCGATCCTGGCTTGTTCCCCACTCTGTAATACCTTCTGAGTAGAAACAAGACCATTTCTCTGGGCATCTGACAGCCCTTGTCCTAACACCCCCTCAGTATCCACCACTATCTCTTCTACAGTCAAAACTCCAGATAGATTAGGCTCGACCACAAAGGAAATCCCAAAGAGATTCTTTACTGGATTGGCGGCACTTCCAACCTTTACTTCTAACCAGAAATAACTCCCGGCCGGTTGAGAAGGGGCCACTATCACCTGAACAGGAGGATTGGCTATTGGCTGGGTAGTTCCAGTGGCTACATTAGACAGAGGTGAGGTATTGGGCACCTCATCCGAGACGGTCATCGCAAAATAATAGGTCATGCCCGAAGCCAAACTACCTACCGTAAAACTTTGAGTAGTCCCGGCTACCTGCGGACCTGGCTCCCCAATTATCTGAGTCGCTCCAGCCCAATTTGTCTCTGTGATCTGAGAAGGAGCGTATCTAATATCGTAAGAGGCCGCCGTACCGCTGTGGCCATCATCCCCTGGTGCCGTCCAGGTCAAGGTAAGAGAATTAGTCGTCGGACTGCTTACCGCCAGATTAGTAATCTGGGCCGG
>DYHU01000581.1 GCA_020724025.1 Syntrophorhabdus sp.
ATGTCTCAATCTTTTCCACTTGCGTCTTTCTCACTTTCGCAAGAAAGTGAGAAAGGGTCGGTTTGGATTGCTTTGGATTCGGTTAGCTTTGGGGAGAAAAGGTAAGGTCTTCGAGGCGGGTTTGGAAGCGGCGGAGAGGAATTTGGTAGGACGAACAAATCAGGGAGAGACGATTAAGTTTCTCTTTAGAGATGTGGTCACTCGTGACAACCACTTCAGAAACTGAATTTGTCTCGAAAATTTTCTCTATGGAATCGATCGTTCCAAGCACGGGATAACCATTCACTTGCTTGCCCTGGTTTCGAAGATCATCATCGATAAAGCCGACAGGCTTTAGATCCAAGTTGGGATTATTTAGAAACTCATTAAGGGCATAAACGCCACCCTTCCCTACCCCATATATCAAAACATTTCTTCCCTGGAGATGATTCCTCGTGGCGTGAAGATGCTCAAGAATGCGGAAAGAACTCCTGGCTCCAATTATAAAAAAGAGAAGAAGATTGAAATCAATAATCAGCGCAGCCCGGCTGGTGATACCAAAGCCTGGGATTAGCCAGAGAAGAAATGCTGAAGCCACACATCCAAAAATAACAGCTTCCACCATTCTCATGAGGTCATTGATATTCGTATATCTCCAGGCCCCTCTGTAAAGGCCTGCAAAGTGAAAGATGATAATTTTAGTTACAAGAACTCCAGGAAGGGTGGACAGGTAGTAATTTTTTACTTGATCAAAGTTGCCTTCAAACCGAAGCAAAAAGGCAAAGTAATAAGAGAAGGAAATAATCGCCATATCCACAAAGACCCTCAGGACTCTACGATTCACCACGGGGGCATTGAAAAGGGGAAGAAGAGCTCCGTTACTCAAAATTTGAATCTCGCTATACCCCAACCTCCTTATTCCAATATAGGAAGCAACCCCGATCGTGCTGAGGAGGAGGACATAGTTGATGTTCTGGAAATAGACAGAAGAAAAGGCCAGCCCTCCCAGAACTAAGGAGACGCCGTAAAGAATGAGGACCGCCCTTCTCTGAGTGAATCCTATCTGGAGAAGCCGATGGTGAATATGCCCCCTGTCAGCCCTGAACAGGCTCCAGCCATCAAGATAGAAGAATTTAACTGTGTTCGTTTCCTGGTCCATCTCCATGATATGGAGGGATTTGAGGAGGCGACGAAACATGGCAAGAAGCGTGTCCATGATCGGAAGACCGAGCGCGAGGATGGGAATCAGAATCGCAATGGTCGTCGTCCCTTTTAAGCCTCCCTGAAGGGAAAGAATCGATAGGATAAATCCGAGAAAGTAGGCCCCTGAGTCACCCAAGAAGATGGAGGCTGGATGAAAATTGTACTTAAGAAATCCGAGAATGCTCCCGGCCAGAATAACGGTGACCAGAGAAATCCCGATATTTTGGTTGAGAAGTGAGATGCCAAACATCGCGAGGCAGGCAATGAAAGAAGTCCCTGATGCCAGACCATCCAGCCCATCAAGGAGATTAATGGCATTGGTGATCGCCACAACCCAGAAGACCGTCGCAGGAATAGAAA
>DYHU01000582.1 GCA_020724025.1 Syntrophorhabdus sp.
TTATGGTCCCGGATATTTTAGCCAATGCCGGTGGGGTCACCGTTTCCTATTTTGAATGGGTTCAGAATCTTCAGGAATTGCTCTGGAGTGAGGAAGAGATCTCAGAGCGCTTGACTCGAATTATGAAAAGAAGTTTTGCAGAGGTCCTCAACATCTCTCAGAGAGAGAAAGTGGATATGAGAACAGCGGCATTAATGCTCGGAATTGGAAGAGTGGCTGAAGCCCAAAAGTTAAGAGGAATCTATCCATAATTTTCCTTTTGTAAAAATGTTAGAATGTGGTCTATAATTTGAAAAATTCTAATAGGATAGAAAGGCAAATCAAATGAAAGGCTTCTTTAATAAAATCCTGAGGATTAATCTCAAAACAAAGACCTTTAAAGAAGAATCCATCCCTGATTCTGTTTATGAAACTTATCTGGGCGGAAAGGGGCTTGGCACTTATCTCCTCATGAAGGAGAATCCTCCTGGTGTTGATCCGCTTTCTCCGGGCAACAAGCTCATCTTCTGCACCGGCCCGATCACGAATACACGAATCTATGGCTCCTGCCGGCATGGGGTTTTCACCAAATCTCCCCTGACCGGAATCTTCTCGGAATCCTATTCAGGCGGAAAAGTGGCAGAACCCATGAGCCGGACAGGCTTTGACGCCTTCATCTTCGCGGAAGCATCCGAAGAACCGGTCTGGATTGAAATTTCCGATCAGGCCGTGCGCTTTCATGACGCAAAAGACCTCTGGGGGAAAGATACCTACTCCACAGAGGATGAGGTTTTAAAGAAAATTAATAAAAAGGGCGCCGGGGCTCTGGTCATTGGCCCTGCAGGTGAAAATTTAGTCCGGTATGCTGTTATTGAAAATGATTACTGGCGATCCCTCGGAAGGACTGGAGTCGGAGCTGTGATGGGCTCCAAAAAGTTGAAGGCCATTGTCTTTTACGGTGAAAAGAAAAAGGAGATTGCCTATCCTGATCGGGTCGAGCAGTTTGCAAAGGAGACGTTAGAACGGGGAAAAGACAACCCAGGAGTTCAAAACTACAAAAGGTTGGGAACTCCCATGCTGGTAGCCATGAATAACGCAGTGGGAGGGTTTCCATCTAAATATTGGCATCTCGGAACCTTTGAGGGGTGGGAAAAGATCAGCGCCGAATCCCTTCTTGAACGCTGTCAGGTGAAGCCAACTGCCTGCCTCCGTTGCTTTATCGCCTGCGGGAATTTAAGCGAGGTTAAAGAGGGAAGGCATAAAGGCTTGAAAATCGAAGGACCTGAATATGAAACGATCTATGCCTTTGGTGGTCTCTGCATGGTTCACGAGATTGAGGAGATCGCTTACCTGAATGACATCTGCGATCGCCTGGGCATGGACACGATCTCCGCTGGAAGTCTCTGCGCCTTTGCTATGGAAGCTTCAGAGATGGGACGAATTACGGAAAAGATCGGTTGGGGAGAAGTAGACAAGATTGCCCAACTCCTCCATGATATTTCATCCAAAAAAGGAATCGGGGCCGTTTTAGCAGAGGGGATCCGCCATGCGGCCAAGACTT
>DYHU01000135.1 GCA_020724025.1 Syntrophorhabdus sp.
GTTTCCGGGGTACGGGGGATTCACATCATGGCCATTGAGTGGGAGGAGAAGGTCAGAGAGATTGCCGAGGCCGCAGGACTATTGCCCAGACCACAACTATCGTGAATCGTGAATGGTGATTGGTGAATCGTTAGAACTACGAATCACGAGTCACGAATCACGAATCACCAAAAGGAGGGAAAGAAGATGGCAAAGAAAATTTTGATTGTTGATGACGATCCGGATTTGGTAGAAGCGGTATCAATGATCCTGGAGTCGAAGAATTATGATGTCGCCGCCGCATATGGGGGGATTGAAGGATTGCAGAAGGCAAAGACTGAGAATCCGGACCTCATCGTCCTCGATGTGATGATGCCGGACAAGGATGGATATGCGGTCTGCAAGGACCTCAAGGCCGATCCTGGATTAAGCAAGATTCCTATCCTCCTTCTGACGGCGGTCGTCTCAAAGATTGCAACGACCCGCTACACCCAGCAGATGGGCCTGGAGACAGAAGCAGACGATTACATCGATAAACCCGTAGAGCCCGAAGTGCTGGTGAAGAGGATCGAAGCCCTCCTTTCGAAATAACGATGAAGGTAAGAGGGAAGAGGTTAGAGGCAAATTCTTTAAGCCTAAAGCGAAGCGATCCTAAAGCAAAGCGCTCCTAAAACAAAGTGCTCCTTACAAGGTAAGATATGCCTTATCAAATAAACATTCTTGTGATTGATGATGAGCAGATCATGAGGGATGGTTCTTCCCGCATCCTCTCCAAAGATGGCTGGGGGGTCATCACAGCCGAAAACGGCAAACAGGGGCTGGATCATATCCAGGCCCGTTCTGAGGAGATTGATGTCATCCTTCTCGACCTGATGATGCCGGGGATGAGCGGCATGGAAGTTCTGGACCACATACGGACGATCAATCCGAACCTCCTCGTTATTGTCATCACAGGTTATGCCACCGTCGAATCCGCTGTCGAGGCGATGAAGAAAGGGGCCTATGACTTCATTCCCAAACCCTTCACGCCTGACCAGCTCCGGATTGTGGTGAAAAGGGCTCTGGAGAAGCGGGGTCTTCAAAAAGAGGCAGAGTTCCTCCGCCGGGAACGCGAGAGGTCCCTTCGTGATATCGCCACGGAAAAATCGAAGATCAGGACAATCATCAACTGCATGGGCGATGGGGTTCTCGTCTGTGATCGAGAGGGGTGCATTGTCCTTTCAAATCCCGCTGCCAGCCGGATGCTGAAGGTTTCCGAAACTTCCCTTCTCGGAAACTTCCTCTCCCGGTGCAACCTCGATTCGGAACTCTCCAAGACCATTGATGAGAGTTTGAAGTCTAAAGATCTTAATTATACCTCCGTCTCTCAGGAATTGGGCATCGGTGAATCCGGAGAAACTTTTTTGCGCGCCCACACTGCACCGGTGCGGGACGATCTCGGCGAAACAATCGGCTCTGTAACCGTGCTTCAGGATATCAGCCACTTGAAGGAACTGGACAAGATGAAGGCGGAATTCATCGCCATGGTCACCCATGAACTGCGGGCGCCCATTGCTGCGGTGGAACAGCAATTGACTGTCATCCTTAACCGTATGGCTGGCGAAATCTCAGAAAAACAGGAAAAACTCCTCTCCCGCGCCAAGGAGAGAACGAAAGGGCTCCTCAACCTGATCAAAGACCTGCTGGATTTTTCCAAAATTGAAGCGGGAAGGATGGTCCAGTATAAAGAGCCTCTCACGCTCCAGGAGATCATTCAGAAGGTGTTGGACCTGATGAGGGTGGAGGCTGAAAACAAGAAGATCGATCTTCAGTTCCCTACCCCTTCTCAAAATCCTTTCATCCAGGCGGACCGGACCAGCATGGAGGGGGTTTTTACTAATCTCATCTCCAATGCGATCAAATACACTCCGGAAGGAGGGAAGGTCTGGGTGACTCTGACCGAGGAGGGAGGGTTTGCCAAAGTCACGGTTTCGGACACAGGCATCGGCATCAAGAAAGAAGACCTCTCAAGGATATTTGACAAATTTTATCGGGTAAAGACGGTGGAGACCCGTCAGATTGTCGGAACAGGTCTCGGTCTTTCCATTGTCAAGAGTATTGTGGATGCCCATCTCGGTTCCATCTCCGTTGAGAGCGAAGAAGGGGGAGGGACGACCTTCGCCATCCTCCTTCCAAAAGAATCGAATCCCACGGCCTGTTGAGTTGAAAGGAGAAGTCATGAGTGTCGTTTTTTCAAAGGAGAGTCTTAAACTCGCCCACGAGATTCAAAGCCTGACGGGTGAGAATGTGATGCTCTGCTATCAGTGCAAAAAATGTACACTGGGTTGCCCCTCCGCTTATACGATGAAAATGAAACCCCATGAATTAATGCGGGCGATTCAACTGGGCCTGGAGGAAGAGATCTGCTGGTCAGGGACCCTATGGATCTGCCTCTCCTGTGAGACCTGTAACACTCGCTGCCCGCAAGACATCAATATCCTCCGGGTCATCGATGGTTTTAGAGAGATGTCTAAGGAAATGCATTACTACAATCCCCAGCCGTCCATACCGGCGCTCCACCGGATCTTTATGGCCCTGGTTGAACGGTTTGGAAAGATCTATGAACTTGGCCTAGCCCTGCTCATCAATCTGAGGATGCTCACTCCCTTCAAGGATATTGACATGGCTTATCCGATGCTCATCAGAGGGAAACTGAAACTCCTTCCTCATAAGAGCCGCGGGGCAAAAGAACTTCAACAGGTGATGGCCAGAATCAAAAATTTAGAAAAAAGAGAGAGGATCGTTCCGCAAAACGGAACTTAAGGAGCGCGAAGCGATCCTCGAACGAAGTGCTCCTCAAGCAAAGCAATCCTTGAAGAAGGAGTCAAATCATGCGTTATGCTTATTTCCCAGGATGTTCTCTCAGTTCCTCAGGGATTGAGTTTAATCTCTCTTTCAAATATGTCTCCCGGGCACTCGGAATCGATCTCATTGAGGTCAGGGATTGGGTCTGCTGTGGGGCCTCCTCTGCTCATGCCACCTCCCATCTTCTCTCCATCGCCCTGCCCGTTTTAAATCTTGCCCATGCTGAGAAGGATGGCTTGGATAGATTGATCGCTCCCTGTCTGGCCTGCCTGTCCCGGTTTAAGGCGGCCAATGTGGAACTGGAGCATGACCCTGAGTTGAGGGAAAAGATTCATGAGGTCTTTGACTACAAGTATCAGGGAAAGGTGAAGGTCTACCATCCTCTCGAGGTCTTTCTTGAAATGGGCCTTGAGAGGATTCGCGAAAAGATACGGAAAAAACTGAAGGGTTTGAAAGTGGCCTGTTACTACGGCTGTGTCCTCACCCGTCCCCCAAAGGTGGCCCAGTTTGACAATGTGGAGAATCCCCAGAGCATGGATTCCATCATCAGGATTCTGGGGGCAGAAGCAATCGACTGGTCTTACAAGACGGAATGCTGCGGCGTTTCGATGACCCTGACCCGGTCGGATATCGTCCTCAAACTATCGAACGACCTCCTGCGAGAAGCAAAAGAGGCTGGAGCCAATGCCATTGTCGTATGCTGCCCCCTCTGCCAGGCAAACCTGGATGGCCGTCAGAGGCAGATCGAAGAAATTTATAAGACCCGTTATGAACTCCCCATTCTCTACATCACCCAGTTGATGGGCCTTGCCTTCGGCGCCTACCCAAAAGAGGTGGGCATCCAGAAATTGATCACCAGCCCCCAGGAAGCGCTGGGATCCATCGGTTTGATGTAGTCTCTTAGTCTCCCAGTTGTCAGGCCTGCACAAAACTCCTCTGATTCTATCACCCTACCCCTTCATCTCCTATTTCCTGCGAATCTATCTTTCCAAAAAGATTGACAGAATGCCTGAGTTTTAATAAAAACTACTCAATTACAATGACAGGGTCAATAGAAATTGGAGGGAGATAAAGATGGGAAGTGTTCGCAGTCTGTTGGAAGGAGTGGGAAGGGGCAAGATGGGCCGTGTGGTGATGGGAAAGCTTGCTATGGATATCGATCTTTTAAAAGGGATCGAAGAACTTGTTAAAAAGGAAAAAATCCGAACCGGAGTGATCCTCTCGGGCATCGGGGCTTTGAAAAAGGCCACCTTCCGGAATCTAAAAATATTGCCCCCTGATTTGAAAGTGGAGAAACACCATCGCCTCTACCTTGAATTGGAGCAGCCCATGGAGATCGTCTCCCTCACCGGCTGGATTGCAACGCGAGAAGACGGAGAGCCGGAGATCCATGCTCATTTCTCTGTTTCAACAGTTATGGAGGATAAGGTCGTCACTCTGGGAGGACATCTCACGCCTGGAACAATCACCTCTGTCAAAGTGGTCGTCGTCATTGGAATCATCGAGGACACCGATATCCGGGCCAGCCTTGACCCCCGCTTGAATCAATTTGATGTCCTAATATGAAAAGGAGGCAGATCTATTTGGAGACCTGACTCTCGAGATGCTCTCAATAGAAACCTATCCCACAACAAAATAAGTTGCATTTGAACCAACATCCCCGGTAATACGTCCCCGGTAACCAACAGGCCGCAACTTATGGATGACCTTTTCCAAATCCTGTCTGCCCCTTTGAGAAATATGGGAGGTGGCCCTCATTTCTCTTAATTTTCGTTATTGACAGATTCTTTGCTACAAATTATGATGTAATAAAAATACACAATAAGGAGATGCAAATGAGTTCTGTTCGTATGAATATAAGTCTACCTGAAGAAACTGTCAAAGAACTATCAAGGGACGTCGAACCCAGAAAGAGGAGTCGGTTCATCGCTGAGGCCGTGAAAAAATCCCTTAAAGACTCTAAAAAAGAAAGACTTGCAGCTGAATATGAAGAGGCAGCGGCAGAGATCCGCAGTGTCAACCAGGACCTCGAAGGAGCGATTTCGGATGGTCTCGATTAACCGGGGAGACATTTTTTTAGTTAACTTTGACCCTACGGTTGGCGCCGAAGCTAAGAAAACCCGTCCTGCCGTCGTGGTTTCGAATGACATCAGCAATGCGCATTCTCCCATTGTTTCCATTGCCCCAATTACATCAAATGTTACCAAAGTCTACTCTTTTGAAGTGGAAATTCCTTCGGGTGTAGGTGGATTGAAATCCCGTTCGAAAGTCATGGTCAACCAAACCAGGGCAGTCGATAAAATCCGACTTATAAAAAGATTGGGGCACCTCCCTGAGCAGATCATGGCGGATATCAATCGAGCCCTGAAACTACACTATGACCTTGAATAGACTAATCTGAGTCCGTCCTCAATGATTTAACATCTGATTAGGCCAACTTTTTATGGATGACCCCTATTGTCAATAATGAAGTCTGACCTCGGATTTCTATACTCTTATATATTATCGAAGTAACTCTCGCGCAATCACGATTTTCTGGGGGAAGACATTGGGGGTCACATCTTCATATGTCATCAAAATAATGTCTCAGCCATTTCCCCCTTTCAATTGTTCTCGAGCATACCAAACGCGGAATTCGGATTGCGGATTTCGGAATATAAAAATACCTGAAACTCATTTTATTCAACCTAACCATTTTGATTTTCTGGAGGGCACGAGGCGTGAAGGACAGAAAACAAAAAACCCATTCGCTTTGAGAATAGGCGTTGGTTCAATCCCACAATCCTTCAATATTTGATCCCTCCAACGGAATTTGCCCCACTATATCAGAAAAACAACGGGATGACAATTATTCAGCATTCAGCATTCAAATACTATAATCCGACCTCCCCCAGGAAGTGTCCTATGTTTTTGATTAAGAAATTCAAGGGGTTAAAGGTGGGATGCGGATGGTAATTATCCGAAAAAGATTGAGGTCCGGCATAAACGAAACGGTGAAAAAATTCTGATGGAATGGGATCAAATGTTAGGTAATATCTTCTGGTTGTAATAGAAGGGAGCCGTCGGCAATACCTGCCTGAGGCAGGCAGGAATGCCGAGGCACCATTATTCCTTGTCCCGGATTACCTCTTCGGGGCTTCGGGGATGATGCGCTGGTAGCCTGCAGGGGGCAGGAAGGCCTCTCCTGTCAGTTCTTTCTTCTCTATTTTTCTGACCTCCATCACAATGATGGGACCCAAACCGTAGGTGATCGTATAGTCCTTGATCAGGATGGGAATTCCGTAGGATTTCAGTTTTTCGTAGATCTCCCTTCCTTCTTTCATCTCGACTTTGAAATCCTTTGAAAATCCCTTTGCCACCCTCTCCATCACCTTCTCCACCTCCCGAATATCCACATCACGGGTCATCCAGTTCTCCTCAATCAACTCTCCGTCAGCCCGGATCTCGACCTTCTGCGTTTGATACCCATTGATCAATGCCTTTTCTCCGGTTCCTCGCACCGTGATCCGTCTCTCTTGCGGTTTGATTTCCGGCATCGTTTTTTTAAGCCTCTCTGCAACTTCCTTCTCCCACCGGGAGAACTTGATCTCGACATAACTCCTCGATGTGTGGTCGATCATCACGATCCGGTCTCCCTTGAAGTCAATGATGGTCGAGACTCCCCCTTCCGGATGGTCTGTACGAAATTGGTCTTCCGAAAAGTAACGGATGATCCTGCCCATCCTGCCTTCCATATCTCTGTGAAGCTCTTCAATGACCACCCCAGCCCAACACTCTTGAATCAAAAAAATAAATGATAGAATCCCGATCAATCCACTAAAAAACAGAGGTCTCTTTTTCATTATTGCCTCCTCATCGTTCAGGATACACCTTACGGCTGCATAAAAATTATATTAAAATCCGCAATGGTAAAGGATTGGAAGCACACCCACCTCTCTTTTCAATGCAACTTTAGGATACACTAAAAAGGGCAACCCATACAAGGCCGGCGATCAAGATCGAAGCGACCGGAAACCAGATCAGACGATAGACCCCTTTCCAATCGGCCCGAAAATACTCCTTCGTCAGGACAAGACAGAGGTGGAGGGGAGAAAGCAATACCCCGCATATCCCTCCGGCAAAGGCCAGCATCATATAATAGAGGAAATCGGGATGGGTCTGAAGCAGGGGGATGAGGATCGGAAAACCGATTCCTATCGGTGCGATGGTCACTCCGGTCATCACCCCCACCAGCAGGGGGACCAACATCGCAATCAACCAGAGTGGAATCCCGAAAGAGGATAAGGCCTCGGAAACAGCAGGAATGGCCTGAGACGATTCCAGCACCTTTTTAAAACCCATGACAAAAGCCACGGTCAGGAGGAGTTCAACCTCAAGGCTCTCCTTAAATCCTTTTAAAATTTTCTGCCTCCCGATCCGGAAGAGAAAGATCATCCCCGCAATCGTTATGCCAAAAGCAAAGACGAGTTCCACCTTAAAACCCACCACAAGAATGAGGGCGAAGAGGAGGGGGGCGAGGTTTTTCAACAAATTCCGGATCGCTGTTCCTCTCGATAAATTTTCATAGGCCCTGATCGATCTTGACACCCCCCAGTAGCCGACCATGACTCCGCTGAGGATGGCGGCAGGGGTGAGGGGAAGGTTGAGCCAGCAGAGTTTTCTCACAGGAATGCCGATCAGGGAAGCGGCCAGGACAAGGGCCGGGTAGGTGGGAAGCACATATTCCCAGAGATGGCGGAACCAGTAGTTGATGAAGGTCCTCCGTTCCGGTGTGAGCTTCAATTCATCCGAGCCTTCTACGACCATGGGAGCGGAGACCAATGCGCCTCCCACAATGGGCATCAAACCGATGATGGCCGGAAGCAAAGCAATGACCAGCCGGATATCCCTTAAAGTTGATCGAAACCCTTCCAGGATCTGGTTCATCCGGCCTGTCTCTTTTAAGAGATTGCTGAAGAAGAGGATGCTTACGAAGGCTCCGATGAGAAAAAGCGTCTTCGTATCAACGATCGAGGAGGCGACATCCATCGAGATCTTCCGAATGGGCAGGCGGAAGAGAATCCCGAGCAGGAAGGTGGCCAATAACAGACTCAGCCAGAGGCTTATCTTCCGATACATCAGGACGAGGATGAGGGAAAAAACGATGCCGATCTTGATCAACTCAACCACAACTACCTTCTCTCCCCTCCTAAATTTTGTTTTAACACAAATGCATTAATTATTTTGTAGGGCAACCCTTCAGGGTTGCTTAAAGTCCCGCCATGGCGGGACTTAAGCCTTGCCCCACAGATCAAATTATTTATTGCGCTTGTATTAGCTCCGCATTCCGCAATCCGAATTGCTTTTATAGCTCCGATTCCAGCTCCTCGATCTTTCTGTTCATTTCTTCCAACTTTTCTAACCACTGTGGATCCTGCACTCCCTTTCCTTTCGATCTCATGCTTCTCAATTTTTTACGAAGCCTCTTGTAATTTCTTTCGAGGTGTCTGAAGAGGGTATGAAAAGCCTCCTCGGGATGAGCGGCCTCCCCCTTCTCTCCCTCCGGTATGATTCTTTCTTCAGGGACGAAGAGGACTCTCTTTTCTCTCCACTGAGGCACCACGGTTTTTAGATGGAAGCGCTCATGGATGAGCTGACTCAGTTCGATCGAAACCTTCTCCTCTCCGTGGTTGACAAAGACCTCAAGCTGTGGATTCTCGAAGTGAGAGAGCCATTCGAGGAGTCCTTTTTGATCGGCATGAGCGGAGAAGCCTCCCAGGGTGTGAATGTGGGCCCTGACCGCTATCTCCTCTCCGAAGAGCCTCACGCTCTCTGCCCCATCGACAATCCTTCTTCCAACCGTCCCCTCCCCCTGATAACCGATGAAGATGATGTGGGACTTCTCCCGCCAGAGATGATGTTTCAGATGATGTTTGATTCTTCCGGAGTCGCACATTCCGCTCGCAGAGATGATGATCCCCGGCCTCTCATCCTCGTTGATCGCTTTTGACTCCTCGGTCGTCCGGGTATAGATCATCCCCGGCAGGTCTAAAGGGCTTCCCCCTTGCGAAAGGATTTCTTCCGTCTCCCGGTCAAAGCAATCGAAATTTTTCTTGAAGATCTCAGTGGCTGAGATCGCCAGCGGGCTATCGATATAGACGGGAATGGATGGAATGAGCCCCTCCCTTATCAACTGGCCGAGCGTATAGATGATATCCTGGGTCCGTTCCACTGCAAAGGCTGGAATGATCACCTTGGCCTGATGGGCAATGGCCTCCTGAACGATCTTTAATAACTCCTGAACAGTCTCCTCTCTCGATTTATGGAGCCGGTTTCCATAGGTCGATTCCAACCAGAGGAGATCCGCCCCTCTAATCCACGAAGGATCCCTGACGATGGGTTGTCCTGAATTTCCAAGGTCACCGGAGAAGACCAATTTCCTCTCCCCTCCTCCCTCTTCGATCCAGAGTTCAATGATAGCCGATCCCAGGATATGGCCTGCATCCTGAAACCGGACCTTGAGTCCATCGGTCAGAGAAATGATCTCATCATAATTCACAGTGAAGAAGTATTTAAGGCTCTTCTCCGCATCTTTCACCGTATAGAGAGGAGCCGCCCCTTTTCCGCCGGACCTTCTATTCTTACGGTTCTGCCACTCCGCCTCCATCTCCTGAATATGGCCGCCGTCTCTGAGCATCACCTCGCACAGATCAAGGGTGGCCTTTGTACAGACCACCTTTCCTCGAAAACCTTCTCTCACCAGTTTGGGAATGAGGCCGCTGTGGTCGATATGAGCGTGAGTCAGGAGGATAAAGGAGAGTTTTTTCGGGTCGTAAGAACGGGTATCGTCATTTTTTTTCTCGATCTCTTTCCCGCCCTGAAACATCCCGCAATCGACGAGCCACTTTAACGAATCTTTCTCTAAAAGAGTGGCGGAACCCGTAACAGTCCGAACGCCTCCCAGGAATTCGACTCTCATCGATTCCTTTTCTCCTTAATTGCTTCTCGTAGGGAACGGTTTCAAACCGTTCCCTACCTTTGCGGTCGAGAATTTAATTAAAACTCCCTTCTTCCTAA
>DYHU01000583.1 GCA_020724025.1 Syntrophorhabdus sp.
GACTAGCGACTAGTGACTAGCGACCTAGTTCCTATGTCTCTATGTCCCTGCCTCTTCTATTCAAGTCGTTTCCGTGCTTTTTTTATATTCTCAAGTTCTTCAAGATATTTGCCCGTTCCCAGAACGACGCAGGTGTTAGGATCCTGTGCTAGGTAAACCGGAAGATGGGTTTCTTTTGATAGAAGGTCGGTCATACCGCGCATCAGGGAACTTCCTCCGGCTAAAACAATTCCCCGGTCAACCAGTTCCGCTGCAAGTTCAGCCGGGGTTATTTCAAGAACGCCTTTTACCATTTCAACGATTGACTTCATCGGCTCCAGAATTGCTTCCCTTATATCCTTGCTTGAAACATTGATTGTCCTCGGAAGACCATGCGCCAGATCAAGTCCTTTGACATCCAGTGTCTCCTCTTTGTGAAGAGGGAAGACTGAGCCGATTGCTATTTTTATATTTTCCGCTGTTCTGTAACCGATTGCCAGATTGTGGTGCTTCTTGAAAAATGAAACAATTGCCTCGTCAAACTCGTCGCCGGCAATTTGAATTGAGTCGGAAACAACCATTCCGCCGAGGGAAATCACTGCCGCCTCAGTGGTTCCGCCGCCGATGTCCACTATCATATTTCCGGTTGGCTCGTGAACAGGCATTTCTGCGCCGATTGCCGCAGCCATCGGCTCTTCAATCAAATGGACTTCGCGGGCGCCTGCCTGTTCCGCCGCCTCTCTGACCGCGCGCCGCTCAACCTCTGTAATTCCCGACGGAATTCCTATAACAATCCTCGGATGAAGAAGGGTTTTTCTGTTGTGAACTTTTTTGATAAAGTATCTTATCATCTTTTCGGTGATGTCAAAATCGGCAATTACACCGTTTCGCAAGGGTCTGATGGCCTCAATAGATGCCGGGGTTTTTCCGACCATTTTTTTTGCCTCTTCGCCGATGGCCTCTATTTCCTGTGTGTCCCTGTTATATGCGACCACGGACGGTTCTCTTAAAACGATGCCCTGTCCTTTTACATAGACAAGTGTTGTAGCGGTACCGAGGTCAATGCCCATATCGTTTGAAAATAATGAGAAAATAAAGTCAAACATAATAACTCCAGCGACATAGTGACTTAGCGACTAGTGACTAGCGACTAGTGACTAGCGACTAGTGACTAGCGACCTAGTTCCTAATGTCCCTATGTCCCTATTCTACAAGTTTCACAACAGCCATTTCGCTTCCGTCTGTGCGTCTGCGGCCCAATTTATAAACCCTGGTATATCCGCCGGGGCGTTCTCTGTATCTCTCCGACAGTGACCCGAATAATTTTCCAATAGCATCCGATGATTTTATATCTCTTAAAACCAGCCGCCTGTTGGACAGTCCACCTTTTTTCGCCTTTGTTATAATTCTGGAAACGAATTTTACGAGTTCCTTTGCTTTCGGAAGAGTGGTTTTAACCGACTCATTTTCTATAAGTGAAACTGACATATTTCGCAGCATTGCAAAACGGTGTTCGGTCGTCCTGCACAATTTTCTGTTTTTCTTGTTTTTCAT
>DYHU01000136.1 GCA_020724025.1 Syntrophorhabdus sp.
ACGGTTACATCCGTGTTGGCGATCCTCTCGATCATTTGAAAGACTTCGCTCATCTTATTGCTTGTGCCCACGATATTGTAAAGGCTGTACCTCTCTTTTAATTTTTCCCTGAGAGTGATATTTTCGCTCAAGAGTTGTCTCTTCTCATCCTGGACCATCTGCTGGATCTTGAGACCTTGAGCGATCATGGACGAAATGATGGAGAGAAGGCGAACATCTTCTTCGAAAGCGATCTCTTCGCTGAAAAGGCGATCGACGCTCAAGGCCCCCAGAATATTGGGGCCATTTTTAATGGGCACACAGATAAAGGAGATGTCGCTCTTCTTGAGATTGTCTCTTGACCGGGTCCGATTTAAAAAGAGGGGTTCATTTTCGATTTGAGGGATAATAGCGGGTTCCCCTGTTTCCACAACCATTCCAGTGATGCCTTCTCCAACCAAGTATTTTCCTCTTCTGGCTTCTTCTTCGGTCATCCCGTGAGCGGCTCGGATTTCCAACTTTCCGGTGAAGGGATTTAAGAGGGTAATCGTTCCCCGATTCATTCCCAGGTGAGAGTGAAAAGTACTCAGGACATCTGAAAAGACTTCCTGACAGTTTAGAGTTGATCCGATCAACTGGCTGACTTCGTAAAGGACGGTAAGCTCTTTGAGTTTTCTTTCCAAAGAGATCACAAGTTTATTCGGAGGAGAACCTAGGGTTTTCTTGGTGACCACCGCACGAATAGGTAATATAGGAATAATTCCGTTCAATGGATATTATTCTCCAGTTCAAAGTTAATTAAAATATCATATGAGCAATCCTTATGCCAGTTGATGGAGTTTGGGCGTTTAACCTGGTTTGCTTAGAATTATCAAATGGTTAATAGCGGTAAAATAAGAAAGAATTGATGGGCAGCCCCGTCATTTCAAAGAGAAATTTTGTTGAATTTTAGGCATCCTGGTGGAAAAAAGACAAATGAAACTTGGAAAATGGAGTCTTGACAGACGATTTAGTATGGCATATAATCTTACTAAAAATAAGAAATAATGGAGTACCTTTATGCGTACCGATACACTCCGTTCTCAAAAGGCTAAGATTACGGTCACCTTAAGCAATGACCTAGTTCATCAAATCGATAAGCTGCTCGATTCTCCAGAAGCAAGCTCCAGGAGTCAATTGGTAGAGGAGGCGGTGCGCCGATGGTTGGGCGACCAAGCTCAAAAAGAACTTGAGCGCCAAACAGAGGAATACTACCTTTCCCTCTCCAAAGCGGAACACAATGAAGATCGGCAGTGGTCCAAAATAGCCGGTCGTTCAGCCAAACGCCTGTGGGATAAGTAGATCATGTCATATCCGCTTCGAGGAGAAATCTACCTTATTAAGCTTCCGGGACATCCTTCTGATACAAAGGATCGTCCAGCGCTTGTTGTTTCATTAGATGTGCGGAATCGGCTGGCAAATGATGTCATTGTTGTGCCTCTATCCACCACCCTTCGATTAGCTCCAACGCATGTTGAACTACCAGCCGGAGAGGGGGGGCTTAAAGAAACTTCAATGGCAAAGTGTGAACAGGTGACAACTCTAGATAAATCCTTTCTCATCCGCGGACCTTTTGCTGGAACAATCAGCCCTTCTATCTTACGAGAAATCGAAAAAGCTATCCAACGAGCGATCGGAATAGTGGTCGTTTAAGGGCAGATATCTTGGGAAAAAGGGAACCTAAAAATTCCGATATTGTTAGTCACATGGAGTCTCCGGTCCTTTCCTAAAGCCCGATGGGTGATCTTCACGCCTGGTGGGCTCTGCCTTCTTTTATATTCATTTTGGTCCATTATCTGAGTCACTTCTTTAATCATACTTTCTTTGAAACCTTCAAAAAGTTTCTATGTCCATCTGACCGACCTTACCTGAACCCCCTTAATGAATGTGTGTTAGGGGTTTAGAGAAAGATGCCCATCCTTTCTGAAATTCAGGACATGTTTGAAAGATTGCTAAGGCGATTGCATCGGCTCTGAGGTAGTGTTATCATTCCCAATCAAAACCTTAAAAACAATAGGGCCGGTCGATGAATATTAAAACTTGGAAAGGCTGTGATGGAGGGAATGATGCCAAGAGAAAGTCTTATTTCCAGGCCTGTTTCTGGAACGACTTAAAGAAGCCAAGCAAGGGCACCTGAGGTTAATTGGATTGGTCGTGTGCCAATCTTGATTTCTATATGGGGGCAATGTTAAAAGCCTAAAAAAGGAGGATAAAAGGCCATGGAAAAGAAAGATATTGCGATACTTGGGGCCTCAGGTGCTACTGCCTTCGGTTGGGTTGCGCAGAGCCTTGCAAAGAGGATCTATGATGTTCATCCCTACTTTCGACTGGCTGCATTGATCGCAGACAATCCTGAACACATTGGGAAGCCTTTTAAAGAGTGTATCAAGCGGTGGTATGTCGAAGGAGATCTGCCGGAAGGGATCGCCGATATGACCATGGTCCCCCCTGATCCGAAGGCCCTGGAAAAGGCAGGAGATATCAGATTGGTCATCTCAGCTCTTCCGCCATGGATCTCCACAGATCTCGATCCCATTTTCGCAAAGGCTGGAATCCCTGTGGTGAGCGAGTCTCCGGGATTCCGTTTTGATGAAGATATCCCTCTGGTCGTCCCCGAGATCAATGCAGACCACCTCTCGATCCTTGAAGACCAGAGGAAGAAGAGAGGATGGAAGGGTTATATCGTTTCCAATCCGGTCTGTACCATCACGATCATTGCCCTCTCGATGAAACCCATTCTGGACGCCTTCGGAATCAAAACCTCTTTTATCGTAACGATGCAAGCCCTTTCCGGGGCGGGATGGGATGGGGTTCCCTCCATGGCCATTATTGACAACCTTATCCCATTTATCATGAAAGAGGAAGAGAAGCTGGAGAAGGAAGGACCCAAAATACTTGGGACGACGAAAGGTGGAAAGGTTGTTTCCCATCCCATGGACATCAGCACCTCCTGCAATAGAGTCTCTGTTACGAACGGCCATACAGCCTGCATCTTTATCGATACTGAAAGACCAGCCAGCGTCGAGGAAGCCAGGGAGGCATTCGAGACCTTTCAAGGAACGGCCCAGGAGATTGAACTTCCCAGTGCACCTAAACATCCCATCATCTACCTCCCGCAGGATGACCGACCCCAGCCCAGGCTCGACAGGAACTGGAGTGGAGGGATGGCTGTGGCTGTAGGCCGAATTCGAAAGGATCCCGTTTTCAAGAATGGGATCAAGTGGGTTGTCTCCGGCCATAACAATATCCGAGGTACATATGGGAATACACTGCTTAATGCGGAGTTACTTTATAAACAGGGATTGCTGTATTAAGAATTTAGCTATTTTTTTTCGGGTGCCAATAATTCCGGTAAGGAGACCCGGAACTATCCTGTATTTTCAAGGGTCACTTAAGGTAGTGGCAGGTCTCACGGCCTGCACTTATGGAGGTGTCTGATGGGATGGACAGAGTTGATCCGATGCATGAATATCGTGGCTTTGCAGTGTGGCCAGGTCAAGGGGGGAGAGAAGGCAGCCATTTTGACAGACCTCCGTCAGAGCCCTGAGATAAGTGACGCACTGATGAGCGTCCTTTATGCCCTCGACGTTGAAGCTGCAACCATAACCATTACACCCCGGGAAGGAAACCAAGGAAGTCTTCCAGATTCTATCTTGGAGTGTCTGAAGGGAATGGATATTGTCTTTCTCTGCTCAGTCACCCGATTCCCGAGACCGCAGATGGAGGCTATCTACCAGGGAGGGAAGGCGAGGGTTCTCAGCCTCTTTGGTGTCGATTCAGATCAGATGATCAGAACCGCAGCCATCGACTATAACTCTTTATCCCACCGCCTAAAGAAGATGGTTGATATCGTCACAGCCGGCAGGACCCTGATCCTTCAAACTCCAGGAGGGGGTCGGCTTGAGATGTCAATCGAAGGCCGTTCCGGGCTCTTTGTAGATGGTATCGTGAAAGGACCCGGTGAGATCAACTACATTCCCGCAGGTGTCCTCGCAGTGACACCGGTTGAACCGACCGTTCAAGGGAATTTTTTCATTAATGGGTCAATCCATGGTATCGGAAAAGTGAGCCAGCCTGTGGAAATCATTGTGAAGGCAGGAAATGTGGTGGAAATCCGGGGTGGAGATGAAGCATCCAGGCTAAGGGCGAAACTGGAGTCTGCCGATTCAAATGCCTTTTGCATTGGGGAATTGGGACTTGGGGCCAACCCTAACGCAAAGCTCATGGGAACAGGAGAGGATGAGAGGATTAACGGGGGGATACATATCGGGATTGGCCACAACATCCATCTGGGTGGAACGGTCCAGAGCAATAGCCATATCGACGTCAACTCCACTGGGGGAGACTTTATTGTCGATGGGTCTTCTTTAATTAAGAATGGACAGATCCAGATTTGAAAGGAGGAGGGATTGAAGATCAGCGGCGGATTGAAGACAGGTGAACTTCTCTTCGTCAGGGTGGAGGAAGATGAAGATCTTCTCCAATCCCTTGAGGAGGTAGCCAAATCAAAGGGGTTTGAGAATGCCGTCGTCGTTACTGCGACAGGGTCTCTCAAAAAGGCGGTTCTCGTCAACCCGCTTTCCCTCTCGAAACCTCCTGAGGTGGGCAAGAAAGAATGGGAGGGACCCTGGGAGATTGTTTCACTGGTGGGAGCGATAGGGAAGAAGCACGCCCATGAGGGAAGGATGAGCCATCTCCATATCTGTCTTGCCCGTCATGACGGTCCGGCTGTGGGTGGGATACTGGGCTTTGGGAGTCTGGCTTACTATCCGATCGAGGTTTGTTTACTCGCCTATCAGGGGTCCTTTGGTCTTTAAAGAACATTAAAGATAAAGATATTGTAGCCAACGAAAACAGACGAAAAGGAGGATTCATATGAAAAAATATTTTCTTATCCTTTTGGTTGGGTTGGTGAGCTTACCTTTCATACTTTTGATCATTCCAGCAGAAGCCAAACAATTCATCTCGTTCGGAACAGCCACCGAAGGGGGCCTTTACTACATTTGGGGAGGAGGATGGGCCAAGGTCATGAATAAGGCGCTTCCGGATATCGAGGTGACTGCCGAATCGACGGGCGGCTCTTCAGCAAACGCTCCGCTCATAGAGAGAGGAAAACTCCAGCTGGGGATTGTTCTCGCACAGGTGGCCTATGACATGGTCCATGAAAAGAAATTGAAGGATCTTCGTACGCTCTTCCCCGCCTACCCTGGATTCTTTTATGTTTATGCCTTGAAAAAGAGCGGTCTTAAGACAGTCTACGATATTAATGGTAAGGAGATTGGCTATGTCAAGCCGATGCATGATACGGCTGTGAAAATGTTTGGAGCTCTGGGGATTAAACCGGCCAAGACTCATCTTCTAACCCATGCGGCAGTGACCGAGGCTCTTCAGGATGGGACCATCCATTGCTCGATGGTCTACGGCCCTGAGAAGTGGCCTGGATTGACAAGTCTTGAGGCGACTCATGAAGTTCAGTTCCTAATGATGACCGAGAAGGATATTCAGACCCTTCTCAAGATCTTTGCTGCTCACAGGAAAGGGACCGTACCGAAAGGGGCATATAAAGCTACGGCCGATAAGCCTTATGAAACGATGGTCGATTGGAATCTGATCCTGGCGAATAAGAATCTTTCGGAGGATATTGCCTATCGCCTTGTAAAGGCCACTTTTGAGAATAATGCAGCACTTCTCGCAGTTCATCCTGTCTCCAGTATGACAAAGGCTGAAAACATCATGAATACACCGATTCCTTTCCATCCCGGGACCATTAAGTATCTGAAGGAAATGAAGATTGCTATCCCTGAACACCTCATTCCGAAGGAATAGTGATGGACGCCCCCAAACCACTATTGATGGAGGGTCTGAGTCCACTTGATGCAGAGGCTGAGAAGAAGACGAAGGGTTTCCATCAGTGGTTTGTCCTCATCGTGGCTGCGGTTATGTCGCTCTATCATCTCTACGCCCTTAGCGGAATCACGGTGGTTACATCCGTCAAGCTCTATGCCGTCCATCTGGGGTTCAGTTTCTTTCTCGTCTTTCTTGTCTACCCACTGACCTCCAGTTCGAGAAGCGTCCGGAGCCGTTTTCCTATTTATGATCTTATCTTAGGAATCATTGGGGTTCTAACCTGTGCCTATGTGATCGTTTTCTACCAGGACTTCATCTTCCGGATTGACAACTCCCCCACCATTACCGATTTAATTTTTGGAGGGGTTTGTATCCTCCTTGTCCTTGAAATCTCTCGACGGACTATCGGCCTCTCCATGCCTATTGTGGCGGCGGTCTTTCTCGCTTATGCATTTGTTGGCTACCATATGCCTCAGGTTCTTCAACACCGGGGATATGATTTGGAGAGAGTCATCAGCCACATCTTCAGCGAGCAAGGGATCTTCAATATCCCAATTGGCATCTCTGTTCGTTATGTCTTCCTCTTCATTCTCTTCGGTTCTTTTCTCGAATTCAGCGGTGGGGGGAAGTTTTTAATCGATCTGGCTACTGCGATGTTTGGAGGAACGAGAGGAGGGCCGGCAAAAGCCGAGACCGTCTCAAGCGCTTTCTTCGGCACCATTTCGGGTAGTGCGGTAGCCAATGTCATTGGAACCGGTACCTTCACGATTCCCATGATGAAGAGCGTTGGATATAAGAGTCACTTTGCAGCCGCAGTTGAATGTGTCTCCTCTACCGGAGGGCAGATCATGCCACCGGTCATGGGAGCAGGGGCCTTCATTCTGGCAGAACTGGTGGGAATTTCTTATCTGGATGTCTGTATCGCTGCAGCCATTCCGGCAGTCCTTTACTTTTTTTCAATCATTGTCATGATCGACCTTGAGGCGGCTAAGACCGGACTGAGAGGACTTCCCTGGTCCGAACTTCCGCGAATCGGTCCTCTCATAAAGAAAAATTTTTTCTTTCTTGTTCCTATCTTTACACTCATCTTTTTCCTGGTGGGATTGAAAACGAGCGCAACGATGGCAGGGTTTTGGACGACTGTCGTCACATTTGCGATTACTTTTTTTAAAAAGGAGACCAGGATGGGAGGAAAAAGGATCTTGGACACCTTGGCCGATGGAGCGATAAAGGCCACACAGGTAGCTGCTGTCTGTGCCTGCGCAGGGATCATTATCGGCATCACCGCCCTCACCGGAATAGGTCTCAAAGTCAGCTCGATCCTGATCGATCTCGGAGGCGTAAGCATTCTACTCTCCCTTTTCTTAGCCATGTGTATCAGCTTGATTTTAGGAATGGGGTTACCTACCACCGCCTCCTACATCATTTGTGCCGCTGTTGTCGCCCCTTCACTCATCAAGCTGGGTCTGCCTCCCATGGGCGCTCATCTTTTTATTTTCTATTTCAGTTGTCTCTCCGCCATCACACCTCCTGTGGCTGTGGCGGCTTATGTGGCGGCAGGGATTGCAAGGGCCAATCCAGTTAAAGTTGGGTTTACAGCGTGCCGACTCGGTATGGCAGCCTTTATCGTTCCGTATATGTTTGTCTTTGGTCCGGCACTACTCCTTAAGGGAGAATTCTATAATATCCTCTGGGCAACGGTCACAGCGATTGTCGGTGTCACCCTTCTTGCCGCAGGCATAGAACGATGGTTTCTGGGGCAAGGCACTTCCTGGCTTCAGACGATGTTCCTTCTGGCAGCGGCCCTGCTCCTTATCAAACCTGGTCTCACCACAGATGCCATTGGTTTTGGTATTCTTGGAATCGTCTTTATTTTATGGGCGTGGGAGAAGAGGAAAAAGAGAAGCAATCCCCTTATGTGAAATAATTTCCCCTCCTCACCATCCCTCTCCCCAGCGAGACTGGGTCGCAATGGGCAGAACGTGAGAATGGAACAGACAAACGGATTCTAAAGCTTTAGAACGCGGGACATTATTGAAGATGATGGACAAGTGTCCTTGGCGCTTGAAATGCAATGTTATCATGGCATTAGGGCTTTTGAAACTCACCCTTCAAAGGTTTCCGCTCTAAAGCTTTCTCATCCACCTGTCTGTTCCGTGTTAAGAGTCTTTGGGTCTTTTCCGAATTACGACACAGTCTCTGAGGGGAGAGGGGAAGGGTGAGGGGAGAATGGATTTTAGAAGTATTTTGTATTACGAAAAGGAAGAGGTTGGGGTGAAGCTTATCTGCTGATCGATATAGAGGTTTAGGATGAAGAGAGATCTGATCTATCCTGAAGGGTCATGGGTTGCCCTGATCACCCCCTTTGATGGGAAGGGAAGTGTGGACATCGATGGGTTCAAACGTCTGGTTGATTTCCAGGCCTCCAACAGGACAGGAGGCCTTCTTCTGATGGGCTCAACCGGTGAACCCACCTCCCTTTCCCACGACGAGAGGAGAGAGATCATTTCGGAAATGGCCCCCTATTGCAGGGGAAAGATCCCTGTCTTTTTCGGTGTCACCTGTGGTTCCACGGAGGCGACGATGGAGCTCGCTCAATTGGCTCAGGAGAAGGAAGCAGACGGCATCATGCTGGTCGTTCCTCCCTATATCGCTCCACCCCAACCTGCTGTTTACAGTTATTTAAAGACAATCTGCCAGTCCGTGACTATTGCTGTCGCGGTTTACAATAATCCCGCCCGGGTCATCGTCAACATTGATCCTCCGACCATTATTAAACTCTTTAAGGAATGTCCCAATCTGGTCGCTGACAAAGAGGCTGTTCCGAATGTGGTTCAACTCGCTTCAGTCATGGAAGGCACAGGAAGCCGTATCCGACTTCTCTGCTGTGATGCTCCCAATTATGCATTGACGATTCCGACACTCGGGATGGGAGGCCATGGGACAGCCAATGTGACCGGGAATGTGGCTCCAAGGGAGATGGCAGAGCTTTCAAAACCCTGGAAATCCTGGGAGGATGTCGTGAAGGGAAGGGATTTCTATTTTGAATATCTCCCCCTGATGGAGGCGGCTTATTCAGCCACCAATCCGGTCGCGATCAAAGCAATGGTTAAATTAATGGGACTCCCTTCAGGCGATCCGCGTCCCCCCCTGCCAAAAATCGAGGGAGAGAAGTTGAAACCTTTGGAGGAAGTAATCCGGCGATTCAAGTTGAAAGAGAAATATATGGTTTAAGTTAAGGGAGACATGGATGGATATCGGCCAAATTTCAACTCCAATCTGGTACAGGGTGACCTTAGAAGCAGGAGAAGATCTGTTTCACGCTTTAAGAGATTTTTTCCAGAAAGAAAATCTGATGGAGGCCTATATTCTTTCATGTATCGGTTCTCTGGAGAGGGTCGTTCTTGCCTTCCCAAAGACGAAACAGATTCCTCCTGAGATTGAGCGGATCACCCTTGAAGAGCTCTTTGAAATTAACGGCGTTTCAGGCAATCTTAAGCAAGAGGCTGGAGAGATCAAGGTCCACCTTCATGGCTCCATCAGTAAAGCAGGGAGGGAGGTCAGCGGCGGGGCCATCAATGAAGGGACGCGAGTCTTTAAGATAGCGGAATTAGTGATGATCGGAATAAAAAAGTAACTCATCCGGAGGTTTTTCTGTGCCCCTTTACCCATTTCACTGTCAAAAATGTGATAAGACCTTTGAGGTTTTTCTTCGCGTGAGCGAAGTGAACCAGAAAATGACCTGTCCGTATTGTCAGGGAGATGATGTTGAAAGGTTATCTGATAAGGACCAAGATGATTTAACGCAGGGCGTCTGCGGAGTTAAAAAGGATACCTGACTAAAATCTTAAAATGGCAGTCTGCCAGATTCAAATTTTCCTTTTCAAAAATTTCTGTATTTATTGGTGACCGGGAGTCTCCGGTCTTTTCCAAGAGCCCGAAAGGATTTGAATTTGGGACCA
>DYHU01000584.1 GCA_020724025.1 Syntrophorhabdus sp.
ATGCCCAGTTCGTCCAGTTTTGTGGCAATCCGGACCTTATCCTCAACGGAGAAGGCAATATCTTCCGCCTGAGAACCATCCCGTAGCGTGGTGTCGTAGATTTTCACAAGACCCGGGTTGTTCAAAATCGTGTTGCCTCCTAAAGGATTAATCTCGATTCTTTTTGATCCGGTAACAATGGAACAATGGAATATTGGAATGTTGGGTAAAAACCCCTCATTATTCCATTATTCCAATCTTCCATCATTCCTTTATTTTTCTTCAGTAACGGTTGGTTTATCCAGTTCAAAGGCATCGTGGAGGGCCCGCACCGCCAGCTCCGTATATTTGGAGTCGATGACGCAGGAGATTTTGATCTCCGAAGTGGAGATCATCTGAATGTTGATGCCCTCCCTGGCCAGGGCGGAAAACATCTGCGCGGCCACACTGGAGTGGCTCCTCATCCCAACGCCAATAATCGATACCTTCGCAATGTTTTCATCGGAGAGGACTTCTTTCCCGCCGATCTGTTTGACACCTTCCTTTACGATCTGAAGGGCCTTTGAGAAATCGGTCTTGGGGACGGTGAAGGCCAGATCGGCGCCACCTTTTTCCGTGCTGGAGGTCTGGATGATCATATCGACCACGATATTGGCATCGGCAATGGGTTTGAATAATTTGGCGGCCACCCCGGGGACATCCGGAACGCACATGACCTCAATCTTTGCCTCATTCTTGTTATAAGTCACCCCTGAAACAATGACCCTTTCCATCTCTCTCTCCTCCTTGCAGACAATGGTTCCGGGATTATCATTGAATGACGATCTCACATGAATGGGAACATCGTACTTCTTGGCAAACTCCACAGAGCGGATCTGAAGCACCTTGGCTCCCAGGCTGGCCATTTCAAGCATCTCATCATAGGAGATCCTGGAGAGTTTCCGGGCCTTCGGGCAGATATTGGGGTCGGTCGTATAAACCCCATCCACATCCGTGTAAATTTCGCAGACATCCGCCCTGAGAGCAGCCGCCACAGCCACAGCGGTCGTATCGGAGCCTCCCCGGCCCAGCGTGGTGATATTTTCCGACTCATCCACGCCCTGAAACCCGGCCACGACCACCACCCTTCCGTTTCTTAAATCTTCAAGCATTTTCTCCGACTCGATCCCGGTGATGCGGGCTTTGCCAAAGGCGCTGTCGGTTGCAATCTTGATCTGGAATCCAAGATAGGATTTCGCATCACAGCCCAGCGACTTGAGGGTCATCGCAAGCAGGGCAATGGTGACCTGCTCTCCTGTGGAGACGAGAACATCCATCTCTCTCTCGTCGGGGTCCGGAGTGACCTGCTGGGCCAGCCGGATCAATTTGTCTGTTTCTCCGGCCATCGCTGAAACGACGACCACAACCCGATGACCCTCATCCCTGGTGTGGATGACTCTTCTGGCCACATTCCTGATTCGATCAATATCGCCCACAGAAGTGCCACCATACTTTTGGACCACCAATGCCATTCAGTCACCTCCCCTAAAGTAGTTCGGAGTGTTTAT
>DYHU01000137.1 GCA_020724025.1 Syntrophorhabdus sp.
GGACTAACATGGGAGTGACCGGGTCATGCATGGCCGCACACCGAAACCACAATTTTCCTCGAATCATTTCCAATTTTCTCCTTTCGGTTAATCATCTTCTTTAGTTGTTTATCCTATGAACTCATTAGCCCAATATTTTTTCTTTGAAAATAATGATGCTTTATCATAATGTCAAGTCTTAATCCGACCTTGACACTCCCGACAAGTATACGTTATTTTTCATTTTAATACCCTTAAAATTTATAGACTCTTCGCTTCACTCAGAGTGACATTCTAGATGGTCATTCTGAGGAGCGATGCGACGAAGAATCTCAATGTTGTTTGATCTTAAACATAGAAGGAGTGTATCATGGATTTACTCAAAGTGATTAAGGAGAGAAAGACTATCAGGGCTTTTAAGCCTGATCCGATACCAAAGGAAACCATTGAAGATATTTTAAAATTAGCGATCCAGGCTCCTTCTGCCATTAACCTACAGCCCTGGGAATTGATGGTCGTGACAGGAGAAGAAAGGGAGCGATTGAGCCGGAGGCTGATCAAGGCTTACCGGGAAAAACAGATTTCCTGTGGCCCGGGAAATGTGAAACCCCTTCCAAAAACCATATCCCGACGAGGAGCGGAAACCCTTGAGTTGATGAACCCATTCTTCGAAGAAATGGGAGTCAATCCCAATCAATTCATCAATGAAGGGAGTTGTAATTTTTATGGAGCTCCTGTAGCCATCCTCATCTGTCTCGATGATTCATTCCCGAAAAGTCGTTTTGTAGACATTGGACTGGTCCTGGGATATTTACTGCTGATCGCTCACGAGTTCGGCCTGGCTACCTGTCCGATCGGTCTCATCACTGCCTATGAAGATGAGATCAAAGATGTCCTCAATATTCCGGAAAATAAAATGGTCGTGATCGGCGTGGCGCTGGGTTATCAAGATCAGGAAAGCCCGATTAACCGGTTTAAATCTCCAAGAGACAACCTGGAGAAGTTTGTTAAATGGATCGATTGAACATGACGCCGGTTGCTCCGAAGAAAGCAACCACCATTATTCTTCTCAGAGATAAGACACCTGAAGGTTTTGAGGCCTTTCTCCTCAAGCGCCATGAAAAGAGTAGCTTCATGGGTGGGAATTATGTCTATCCGGGAGGAAGAGTTGATCGGGAGGATGGGTCTTTGGAGATATGCTCCTACTCCAGGGGAATCTCCCGTGTGGAGGCCTCCAGAATATTTGGACGAACACTATCCCAGGAAGAGAGCCTTGCCCACTGGATTGCGGGCATTCGAGAGCTCTTTGAAGAGTCTGGAATCCTTCTCGCCTATGACTATGACGGGAATTTACTTCAGTTTATTAATGAGGAGGAGAGGCAGAGACTTTCACATTATCGAGATCGGCTGCAAAAAGGAGGGGTGACAATTTGCCAAATAGCAAAGGAGGCAAAGATTCTTCTTGCATTGGATCAACTTCATTATTATGCTCACTGGATCACACCGGAGGCAAGACCTGAAAGATTCGATACCCGCTTCTTCTTGGCCCGTCATCCCGAAGGACAGGAAGCCAGTTATGATCAAAAAGAGACAATAGAGGGAATCTGGATGGTTCCCCGGAAGGCCCTAGAGGAAAATTCAAAAGGAAAGATGGCCTTAAGCCCCCCTACCCTGAAGACATTGGAAGATCTTTCCCGTTACGAGACTATTGAAGAGGTGTTTAACTCTTTAAAAGAGAAGGATATCCAACCGATTCTACCCATCCTCACAAAGATATCGAACGAACCGACCATCCTCTTCCCGTGGGATCCAGAATATGAGATGTTTAAAAGTGGGGAAATTCCATTGCCTACGGATCAAGGAAGACCCTCTCAGCCCGGTGATCATACCACCCGTCTCATCTTAAGGGAAGGCATCTGGTATCCCTACTGTCGCTCTGAAAGGTTGAGATAACGAGAATCCTTCAAATTCGTATCAAAACTAATGGAACCCTTGCCATGAACGATTTCATTTATATGGCGGGCTGGAACATTAAAAATTCCTCCATAAGAATTTCACCCGGGTGAATAGGTTCAATTATTTCTGTTTTCATATTGGCGACTTTCTACCGCGGAAAATCCGCGGAGATATAAGTCATCCCTACCTTCGGCAGGCAGGCCTGCCTCCCGACAGACAGGCACATTTTCATTGATGACTTGTTAGGCAGTCTGCATTTGAAATACTTTCACCTCATCTTCGATCCGGGCATTGAGTTTGTCCTTTTCCACTTCGAGGTCATATCTTGCCTGAAGATTTAGCCAAAACCGTTCTGACAGGTTGAAATAGCGGGATAATCTCAGAGCTGTATCAGCGGTAATGGAACGCTTGCCGTGGACAATCTCATTTATACGGCGTGCCGGAACACTGATGTCTTTAGCCAATTTATACTGACTGATTCCCAGCGGCTTCATAAATTCTTCCATAAGGATTTCCCCTGGGTGGATAGGCGCAAGCATTTTTTTCCTCATAGTGGTGACCTCCTAATGATAATCCACAATTTCTACATCATAAGCATCGCCTTCTGACCAGCGAAAACATATACGCCACTGGTCATTGATGCGAATGCTATGTTGTCCTTGGCGTTTGCCTGTAAGTTTCTCTAATCGATTCCCTGGTGGTATACGTAAGTCTTCTAATTTCTCCGCAGCATCAAGCAAGAGCAGCTTCCGCAAAGCCATGCGTTGAACATCAGCATGATATCGAAGTGACCGTTGCCGCAGAAAGAGCTTCTCGGTCTCTTTGCAACGAAAGCTCTTTATCATGATTAAATATTAACGTTAGCCGATATTATTGTCAAGCGTTATTATTGCCTAAATTGAGCGATTTTTCTTTATTTAATACATCATAGATGCTGGATTCCTTCTGGAGTTTATCTCCATAGTAATCTGAACAGGAATGACGACTATCACCCAATGAATGAAAATGTCATTCACGTTTGAGATTCGGGGTATTTTAGTTCAGAAAAACCAGGAGAAATATAATCTTATCGGTGTGTGCTAACCAAAGAATACGAACAAGACCATCTCCCTTTCCCCCTATCTCCCTATCGACTTTTTCCTTCCTTCGGTCCCTGGACATCTCCCAGATGAGACATTGGGTCCTGAATTTACAGTAGAGCTTTGGATCGACGCATTCACAGCAATGGTCAATGTTGAGGCACTCGCAACACTCCCCGCAGAATCCAGTCTCATACTTCTGACAGGTAGCAATGGCCTCACGATCCGGATGATTTCTGCATTTCATGCTTCTTCTCTCTTCTTTGTTACTATATCACTTTCAGGATTTTTCAATGCCATTCGTCTTGATTTATAATACGTTAGCCTTTTGAAAAAGGTTATCTAATCCCCCTTCATCCCCCTTTGTCAAAAGGGGGAAATGTTTCCCCTCCCTTTGGCAAAGGGAGGTAGGGAGGGATTTTAAAATGTTTATTTAAAACCGCTAAATTGACTTCTTGATTTTTAACCGCTTCGAAACAGGACGAACCCTGAGCAGAATATAAGTCGCCCCTGCCCCTCCATCGAATTTCCTTGCACTTGAATAGGCAACAACCCATTTCCGCCAGGGACCACGGGTCAGCCACTCTTCGACCTTCCTTTTCAATACCGGTTCTCCAGGTGAAGAGAGCCCACGCCCATGGGTCACTAAAAGGCCATTCTTCCCATGGGTCACAGCCCATTTTATAAAATGATCAAAAATCTTCCTTGCTTCCTCTATAATAAGCCCGTGAAGGTCGAGATGGGCCTGAATCGAAAAATCCCCCCGGTGAAGCCTTTTGGCAATTTCCGGATGGACTTGATATCCTGTGCCTTCAATGTATTCGGGTGTATCAGAAACATTAAAACCCACTCCATAATGAATGAAATCTTTCAGCCTTTTTAATGTTTCAGCGTCATCCTTCTCTTTAAATCCTTCTTGCAATCCGGTTCGGGAAGTTTTCCCCACGCATTTTTTCCCCTTGATGGGCTTCACGCCATCCATTTCCTTTTGAAATAGTTTTTCTTCCGATTCCGGGGAAAGTTTTTCTTCAGGGATCCGATGGGTTAAAGGGTGTTCGTCCGGTAAAGAGGTTAGATCAAGAGCAGAAATTAATTCCTGAAAGGATTTTAGAGTGAGGGAAGGTTTCCGAGGTTTCATGGATAAAGCCTCGTTCCGACGAGAAGATATTTCAACAATACTATAATTCATTTAGGTTTTCAATTTTATAAAACACTGTAACCAATATCCAATTTTTCAGTTCCCCTCTTCGGGGAACTTTTTCCCCCTTTTCTTGTCTATATAACTAAAACCTCAAGAAAGGAGAAAAAGAAATGCATTCCCCTTACAAATTCCTTACCACATTGATATTGACCATTTTGCTTTGCTTCACTACTGGAGTCTATGGGCAACCTGCAGAAAATACAGACAAAACTCTCTCCCCTTATTTCTTTATAAAAAGTGATGATCCAAGCGTTGACCAACTCCCGCTCAAATCAACATCGGCAGATGTAAATGTCGTTGGCGTGATTGCGGATGTCATGGTAACCCAGGTCTACAAGAATGAGGGGAAAAAACCACTTGAAGCCATCTATGTCTTCCCCGCCTCAACACGAGCCGCGGTCTATGGAATGAAGATGACTATTGGAAAGCGTACCATCATTGCAAAGATTCAGAAAAGAGCAGAGGCACGTCGCCAATACGAACAGGCCAAACAGGATGGAAAGAGCGCCTCTCTTTTGGAACAGCAGCGGCCCAATGTCTTCCAGATGAATGTCGCTAACATTCTCCCGGGAGATATCATTCATGTGGAACTCAAATACACGGAGTTACTGGTTCCCAGGGATGGAATCTATGAATTTGTCTATCCAACGGTTGTGGGACCACGTTACTCTAATCAATCCGCAGAGACTGCTACTCCTTCACAGAAGTGGATTGAAAACCCATACTTCCGCCAGGGAGAATCGCCAACTTATACTTTCGATATTGCAGTGGACCTTGCTGCCGGCCTTCCAATTCAAAATGCTGCCTGCCCTTCCCACAAAGTCGATATCCAATATGATGGACCCTCCCGCGCCACTGTTAAACTTGACCCTTCGGAGAAAAGTGGTGGGAATCGGGATTTTATTCTGAAATACCAGCTTGCCGGTGGCAAAGTCCAGTCCGGATTACTCCTATTCGAAGGAGAGAAAGAAAATTTTTTCCTGGTGATGTTTCAACCTCCCAAACGGGTGGATGTGAGCCAAATTCCGCCCAGAGAGTATATCTTCATCGTCGATGTCTCCGGTTCTATGTATGGATTTCCGCTTGATATCTCCAAGAAACTTCTTAAGGACCTCATCGGAAACCTCCGTCCAACTGACAGGTTTAATGTTCTCCTTTTCGCCGGTGGTTCTTCTTTAATGTCAGAACAATCCTTACCCGCCACTCCTGAAAACATTCACCACGCCATAAACGTAATCGACAAGCAGAGGGGAGGTGGTGGGACAGAGTTATTGCCAGCCCTCAAACGAGCTTTATCCCTACCGAGATCGGATGGATATTCCCGTACTGTTGTCATAGCCACAGATGGTTATGTCACCGTTGAAGAAGAAGTCTTTGATCTGATCCGTAAAAACCTTGGCGATGCGAACATGTTTACCTTTGGAATCGGCTCAAGTGTGAACCGTCATCTTCTCGAAGGGATGGCAAGAGTAGGCATGGGCGAGCCCTTTGTGATCTGCAAACCCGAAGAGACTCGAGAAAAGGCAGAAAAGTTTAGAATAATGATTGAATCACCCGTTTTAACAAAGGTTAAAGTGGACTTTGGAAAGTTTGGGGTTTATGATGTTGAGCCTGTAAGCATCCCTGATGTGTTCTCCGAAAGGCCTGTCATTGTCTTTGGGAAATGGCGAGGCAAACCGATGGGCGAAATTACTTTAAATGGTATGACGAGCAATGGTCCCTATGTAAATAAGATTGATATTCGAAAGGAAAAACCACTTAAATCAAACTCAGCCCTCCAATATCTTTGGGCCCGTCATCGAATCGCTCTTCTATCAGATTACAATATTCTGCGTAATGACCCTGATCGGGTTAAGGAAGTAACCAAATTAGGTTTCGATTATAACCTTTTGACTGCCTATACCTCTTTTGTGGCAATTGATACGGAAGTCCGTCTGGTCGATGGTCAGGCTGTAACAGTGAAACAACCCCTTCCACTTCCTGAAGGGGTTTCGGATTATGCAGTTGGTAAAGGCACCACAGGGATGTTAGGTTACAAATTGGCGGCTCCGTATGCGGCCAGGGCTTTGGAAGTGGATGCTAAAAGTCAGATTAGAAAAGACGAGGAAGCCAAATCGAAACTTGTAAAGTTATTCGTCGAATTGGGAGAGATCACAACAACTGGAGGTATTTCTAAAGAAGACCTTCAGAGAATCATCAAACAACAGATTCCTGCGATTGAACTCTGTTACCAAAAAGCATTGGCGAAAAAGCCGAACACCCAGGGCCAAATCACCTTGCAACTGGTCATTGATTCAAAGGGAAGGGTCACAAAGGTTAATTTGGTTTCAAGCCGATCAAATGATAAAAAGCTTGAAGAATGTATCGTTCAGAAGGTCAAGGAGATGAACTTTCCTGCACTGATGGATACAGATCAAGTCATTGCCACCATTTCATTCAAATTTAAATGCTCCTAAATCAAAAGGGGCTGGCCATTCAAAGTCCAGCCCCATTAAATGGAATAGCAGAGATGTGACATCCCTATTTCCATGAAATTGGATTAATTTTGAAAGACGTTGTTCTATTCAATTTATAGGATCAGCATGAGCGATTTAGCTGCGGCATGTCAGGACAATAAGCCCGATAGATCCAATATGTGCTTTGACCATGCACTTGACTGTTCAGCAACTCTATTTCGTTCTACAGGATCAGCCCAAATCTTTTTCCATCTGCGTTGCCAACACGCTAACTGAATCTGTAACTCGACTAATATGGCGGCTGTATCAATTTCAACCTCTGCTGCGGTCCACTCGATAAAATACTTGCTTTCATCCAGTATGCTTTCAACTACCTCCTGATTTGCGTCGTGGCCGGCAAATGACTTAATCCTACTTAGGTTTGCCGCCAGTCCACCCAATCGAACAGAGAGGACATCACGCAAATAGCGTTCACGAATAGCTGTCCAGTCTCTCATGGGCCACCTAATAATTGATGGGTGATCTCACCTACGCGTTGGCGAACCGCCGGATCAAGAATTTCAAGTGAGGGATTATTCTGACGTGGGCGGATGTTGATGAGCGATTCGTAGGTGGTTTGTTGTGAAAATGGACTCCAGTCTGCCCCCCAAACATCTTCTTGTTGGCTACCATCTTCCAGTAAGGCCGACTCACAATCAGCGTGTAGTGCCCCGCCACCAGCCAAAATACCGCGTCGGATATCAACTGCAAGTTTGATATACGTACCAAGCGTCTGGATCATTTCATCCATCTGCTGTTTGGTAGCGCGAGAGCGTATGATATGAATCACAGAATGCCTCAATTTCTATCATGTGAAATGGGATCAGAATAATTGAAAAAATTATCTTCCCCTCAAAATAGAAGCTACGGCTGTGAAATATGAGTTTTAATATACACTTTTCTTAAACTGAATGAAAGTGATAAATTATAATGACCCCCAAAAGATGGCCTGCCTTCCGACCAACTCATTGACCGGTGCGATATCTCTAACGATCTGTTTCGCAGGAAAGTCCCTCTATTCCCCCTTACGTCCCGTTCTCTTATATGTTGGATATTGACAATCTCATCATTGATATAATATTATTGAGTTACCGTAATGGAACTTCAATTATTTTAAAATCTTAAGGAGATCCGATGAGCAATCCTTTCTATCTTCAGGAAGTACCGGTTGATGCCCCCTTCTGCGACAGGAATAGAGAGCTTACGGAGCTGCAATCCTATGCCGAGGCAAAAGCAAATGTGGTCCTCTTTTCACCCCGACGTTATGGAAAAACGTCG
This sequence comes from Syntrophorhabdus sp., assembly GCA_020724025.1. The sequence continues at coordinate 7,989 of DYHU01000137.1, forward strand.
CTGGTGAAAAGGATTCAAAATAGTTTGGCGAATAAAGGCGCCGTTACGCTCTTTGCCGACTTCTTTGGGGTTGCTTCTGTTGATGATGTGGCTTCCAGGTTAGCTAAAGCGGTCTTCGTCATCACGCACAAGAAGGATCCACTCTGGAAGTCGGCGCTCCGGGCTATGAAATCTTTTCGCCCTGTTTTGAAACCTGATCCTTCAGGAGGGGTTTCTCTGAGTGTTGAGCCTTCCACTACAGGAAAAGGCGGTTTAGAGCTCCTTGACGAGACAATGAATTCGCTTAGGGAATTTGTGAATGCCACAAAATCCCTTGTCCATGTGGCTCTTGACGAATTTCAAGAAATTGTCACATTGAGAGAGGCCCTGCAAGTTGAAGGAATCATGAGAACCCAGATTCAACAACTGCAGGCATCTCTCTTCTTTATTGGAAGCCGTCGCCGTATTCTCCTGGGTATCTTCAATGAAAGACAACGTCCATTCTTCCAGAGCGCCATCAACTACCCGCTGAAGCTGCTTCCTTCGGACGAACTCGTCGAATTTATTGCCGGGCAATTTAAGAAAAATCAAAGGAAATGTACCGAGACAGTGGCACGCCGGCTTGCATCCCTTACAGGCTATCATCCCTATTACTCGCAGAAACTGGCCTTCTTCGTTTATGAACTCTCCAAAACAGTTACGGAAGAGGCGGTCGATCATGGGATTGAAAGGCTAATTTTATCAGAAAGGCCGGTTTTCGAAGCAACCATCCAGGGGTTATCCCCTCACCAACGGCTTCTCTTACAAGCCTTGGCCAGGGAACCGACGCAGAAGCTTCTGGCAAGTGGCTATATTCAAAAACATGGGCTTGGGTCGGTGGGAGGAGTTCAGCATTCCTCCAGGCAACTTGAGGAACTGGATCTGATCGAAAAGGATGAAGAAATAGGGAGATGGCGCCTTGTGGATCCCATTTTTGCGGTCTGGCTTAGGATGCAGATGGAAGAGAAGCTATCTTAATAGTTCTTTTAGATTGGCAAACCCAAAGGGACAGGTCAATATTGAAAATCGGTCGCAACCGGTAGCTAAAATACCAGACAGCGGGTGCCCTATTCGCCGTATTGTTTTTCTTCTTTTTCCTTTTGGACGTAAGAAGTTTAGTCGGGGAATTGGAATTTTATATTTTTATGGACGTCCCCACTTACTTCCACCGTTTAATGAAATAAGAAATGAAATAAGAATTGAATCAAGTCTCTGGGCGGTTGCGATAACGATTGGATCCGGAGATTCTATGGGGATGTGGTCCCTTAGCCGAAACACCTCATGACCGGCGTTAAGAAGTCCTTGAATGATAGAATTGGAAATACAATGGTCTGCAAAGAACTTTAACCCCATCAGACAGCAACCTCGAATTCTGACAAGTCACGAGCATAATCCAGACAGGCGGCAATTTGTTCATGGGTGAGGTCAGGAAACTCCTTGATAATGTCCTCAAAGGTGCTTCCACCTGCCAGATATCCAAGGATAAGGCTAACGGGAATTCTTGTCCTCTTAATCCGAGGCTTACCCCGAAGGACATCAGGCGTGCTTATAATATGATCCTTCCAGTTTACCTGCATATTAACCTCCCTGAGTTAAGTGTTTCTACCATATTTCTTACCCTCTCCCTCAACCCATCGTTCTCAGCCAATAATATCAACTAAGGAAGCCCAAGGGCAAGGTTTTTTTATTCTCCTTAATCTTTTTCTACCCTATCCCATGCCTCCAGAACCAGGTGGCGGGTGCCCTATTTGCCATAATGTTTTTCTTCTTTTTCTTTTTGGACGTAAGAAGTTTAGCCGGGGAATTGGGAAT
>DYHU01000138.1:0-8518 GCA_020724025.1 Syntrophorhabdus sp.
CCATCCCTGATAATGAATGGTCACTCTATTTAAAGAGGTTGATGGATATTCTCGTTTCTGGGATCTTGTTGATGGGTCTTTCTCCATTTCTTTTGGCGATAGCGATCCTTATTAAGTTAACCTCAGAGGGTTCGGTCTTTTATGAATGGAAGGTGGTGGGCTTCAATAAGAAACCATTTCAGAGCTGGAAATTCCGGACGATGGTGGTCAATGCCGATGAGATGAAAGAAAAGCTTGAACAATTGAATGAAATGAACGGGCCTGTCTTCAAGATCAAAAATGATCCAAGGATTACTAAGGTGGGAAATTTTTTGCGAAAGTTTAGTCTTGATGAGCTTCCTCAACTATGGAGTGTTTTTAAAGGAGATATGAGTTTGGTTGGGCCAAGACCAGCATTTCCTCACGAATTGGGACGATATGAAAGTTGGCATCGAAGAAAATTGAGTATCAAGCCGGGGATTACTTGCCTCTGGCAGGTGAGCGGAAGAAATGATATCAATGATTTTAATGAATGGGCAAGGATGGATCTTGAATATATTGATAATTGGTCGTTGTGGTTAGACCTTAAGATCTTGCTAAAAACTGCTTGGGTTGTTCTGGCGGGGACAGGAAAATAGATCATGGCGAACATCTGTGTAACCGGAATCTGGCATCAGGGCGCTGTTGTTTCGGCCTGTCTGGCTGATTTTGGAAACAATGTCTGTGGGGTTTGTGATGAAAAGACGGCCGCGATGTTGAATGCCGGCAAGCCCCCTGTGCATGAACCAGTCTTGCCTAAAATTCTTCGGCGAAATGTCGAAGCCAAGAAGCTATGGTTTACCACAGATTACTCAGAAGCCCTTGCTGAGGCTGACTTTGCCTTTATCTGCACTGACACCCCTGTCGATATGAACGATGATTCTGATTTATCTTCTATCTACGCCATTGCGGAGAACATCGGGAAGAATATCCGTAATGATATCATTCTATGTGTCACAGCCCAGGTCCCAATTGGAACAACTGAGGATTTAGCCAAAGTTGTGCGAAGATTGGCACCTGCTCATGTATGCGCAGTGGCTTATGTTCCTGAATTTCTTCGCCTGGGTATTGCTGTAGAGACATTCCGGCAAGCCGATCGCTTTGTCATTGGATATAATGAGCCTGAGGTTGCCAGGCGTGTTGCCGCCCTGTACGAACCGTTAGGACGGCCTATCGTTTATACTGATATCCAATCAGCGGAGATGGCCAAGCACGCTTCAAACGTCTTTCTTTCGACCTCCATTAGTTTCATCAATGAAATTTCAAATTTATGCGAAGTCCTGGGGGCAAATGCCCTTGAAGTCGCACGCATTCTTAAAATGGATAAGCGGATCGGGGAGAAGGCTTTTTTGAGTCCTGGTTTGGGTTTCGCAGGAGGAACCCTCGGCCGTGAAATCCGAGCATTGCAAAAACTTGCTATTGCTCGTCAGATATCGACTCCGCTTCTGGACGCCGTTTGGAAAATCAATGCGGAACGCCCTCAGTTGGTAAGCCTTCGCCTACGCGCTGCCCTGGGTGCATTAGAAGGTCATCAAATCGGCATTTTGGGATTAACTTATAAAGCAGGAACGAGCACCTTACGCCGTGCCATTTCCTTGGATATTGCCCGTGATTTGATCGGACAAGGGGCCAGGATCAAGGCATTTGATCCGCTTGCCAACCTGGCCGAGGTCAGTGATGCTTCGACCGGGCTCAGCACAAGTTTGCCGCCGGTGGAGATGTGCAACGATCCATACCATGTGGCCGAGGGGAGCAGTGCGCTTGTTCTGGTGACGGAATGGGCAGGTCTAAATGGCCTGGACTGGAAGCAAATGCGCACAATGATGCGAGGCGACGTCTTTCTGGATACCCGCAATCTGTTGAATCCTGACCATATGGCCGAGACAGGATTCCGCTACTTTGGGATTGGGCGCTAATCAAAGGAGGATTTAAAAATGGAATATGTGTTGAAGGGTCGCGTGGCAATTATCACGGGTGCTGGTCGTGGCATCGGCAGAGCCATCGCTCTGGCATTTGCTCGCGATGGATCCCAGCTATTTTTAGCTGCGCGGACAGAGGCTGAATTAGCTGAGACAGCCGCGATTTGCCAGGAGGCTGGCGGGGCGGCTAAAGTGGTGACCACGGATGTTTCAAAGTGGGATCAAGTGCAAGGCCTGATTACCAGGGCCATAGACGAGGCAGGCCATGTGGATATTCTGGTAAATTCGGCGGGAATTTACGGACCGATTGGTCCCACCGCTGATATTGACATATCGGCCTGGATTCGGGGTGCAGAGGTTAATCTGTTCGGACCGTTTTTCCTGTGTCGTGCAATTGTTCCTCATTTTGTTCAAAGACGTGAAGGCAAGATAATTTTATTGGGTGGTGGTGGAGCTACCACCCCTCTGCCTAATTTTTCGTCTTATGCAGCGACAAAAGCAGGTGTTGCTCGCCTGGCAGATACCCTTGCTGAAGAGCTCAAGCCGTTCAATGTCCAGGTGAATGTCATTGCTCCCGGCTTAGTAGACTCACGGCTTCAAGATGAAGTGCTGACGGCTGGCTCTCGCGCCGGGGCGCTATTCGATAAGATCAAGCAAGCCCGTGAGACTGGAGCTGGTGCTGTCTCACCAGAAATAGCTGCGAGTTTAGCTGTATTTTTAGCATCGCCCGCATCAGGAAGATTAACTGGGAAATTGATAGCCGCGCCTTATGATCCGTGGCGGGAATGGGTTGGTAAGGCAGATGCGCTTAATGCTACCCCCCTTTACACGATCCGCCGTTTAGATCCCTTTACCATAAAACCTTTGATCAAAGATCTTTTATGAGCCCGATATATAAAACCCCCTGACTTAATTTTTAAGTCAACCTCTACCCATAATATTCTGATCAATATAAACCAACCAAACCAAATAGACCAAGCAGACGAAACAGGCCAGATAGACCAAATAGACAAGACAGACCAAATAGACCAGATGAACAAAATAGACAAGATGAACGATAAAGAAGGCCATAGATTAGGAATTGGCATCATTGGTTGTGGTTTGGTTGGGGCGAAGAGGGCAATGGCGCTCTCTTCTTTTTCAGAATGTCGACTTAAAGTTGTCTATGATACAGACCCAAGAAAGGCCAGAGATCTTGCTGAAAGATTTGGATGTTCCGTGGGGGACTCTCCTGCGGAGATATTCGATGATCCGAGTATTAATTTGGTTATTGTTTCTACCATCAACAAATATCTTGTTCCGAATTCAATGGAAGCACTTCGGGCCGGAAAACACGTCCTCTGTGAAAAACCACCAGGCCGAAATTTTCAGGAAACAAAATCCCTCTTCCAGTGTGCCGAGCAAGTGAAAGCTAAGCTAAAGATCGGTTTTAATCATAGATTTCATCCTGCTATTGTGAAAGCTAAGGAGATGATAGACCATGGAGAGATCGGCCCTGTCTATTTCATTCACTGTCATTACGGGCATGGGGGGAGGCCATGTTATGAAAAGGAGTGGCGAGCAAACAGGGAACTCTCCGGAGGAGGTGAATTATTAGATCAGGGAATTCATGTGATTGATCTTTTTCGCTGGTTTATAAGCGAATTTGAAGAGGCCTTTGGCTATACCCCAACCTACTTCTGGAATATGAGGGTAGAGGATAATGCCTTTGCCCTTTTTAAGACGGCAAAAAGTCAAGTGGCATCAATGCATACGAGTTGGACCCAGTGGAAGAATCGCTTCTCTTTCGAAATTTATAGCGAGGCAGGGTACTTAATCGTCGAGGGTCTTGGGGGAAATTATGGCACAGAAACTCTCCGCATCGGCAAAAGGAGATTGTTCAATAAAGGACAGAAACCTCAAGATTTGGGCGACCCAATAACCAATAATCTAATAACCAATAACGTTGTTTTGCAGTATGCTGGAGGTGCCCCTGATGAAGAGATCATCGAGTTCTCCAGTCCTGATATTTCATGGGAGAAGGAATGGATGGAATTCCTCTTGGCCATCAAAGAGGATCGAGAACCTACGGGGAATGGCAAAGATGGACTTGAGGCAATGAGAATGATAGAGGCGGTTTACCTTTCTGCTCATGAACACCGCCCGGTCAAGCTCCAAGAAATTAAATAGAAGGGTCAGAATTTTCTCAAACCAGAGAGACCAGAAAGACTAAATAGACCAGAAAATGAAGGCAATGATTCTCGCAGCAGGTAAAGGCATTCGTCTGAGGCCGTATACTGATCAAAGGCCCAAGTGTATGATCCCCATCGGTGGAAAACCGATTTTAGAACATACCATTGAGTGGTTAGTTAAATATGGTTTCAGAGAGATTATCATCAACTTATATTACCTTCCTGAAGTGGTGGAGGATTACTTTGGGAATGGAGAGCGATGGGGAATCAGAATCTACTATTCTATTGAAGAACAACTTTTGGGAACAGCAGGGGGAGTTAAGCATGTTGAAGGGTTTTTTGATGGCCCTTTCTTGGTCTGGTATGGGGATAATTTGAGCACATGTAACCTTAAACGGCTTTATCAATTTCATAAAGTAAAGGGTGGTTTAGGGACCATTGTGTTGCACCATCGTGACGAGGTAAGCCAGAGTGGCATTGTCAGCCTCAATGGAGATGATCGTATTGTGCTTTTTCAGGAGAAGCCAATGCCTGAACGGGCATTTTCCAATTGGGTTAATGCCGGTATTTATCTGCTCGAGAGAGAGGTGCTAAATTACATTTCCTCCAATCAATTTTCTGATTTTGCACAGGATGTTTTCCCCCTTATGCTTGGTAAGGAAGAACGTCTTTATGGATACAGGCTTTCATCTGAAGAAGGTTTTTGGTGGGTTGATCGGCCAGAAGATCTGGCAAAGGTTTTTAGGGAATGGGAGGAGTTAAAATGATTCTCGCAAGAGCACCATTACGGATTCCGTTAGGTGGGGGTGGTACAGATTTGCCATCTTATTATTCTAAGTATGGTGGATTTATCTTAAGTGCGGCCATCAATAAATATGTTTATATTTATGTCAATCGTCCGGCAGCGGACAATCTGCTCAGGATTAAATATTCTAAATATGAAGAAGTGGATAAGGTGGATAATATTCTTCACGACTTAGTCCGTCCTGCGCTGAAATTGCTTCAATTGAATTCAAGCCTGGAAGTTGTTTCCATGGCCGATCTGCCGGATGGAACAGGTATGGGATCATCCGGTAGTTACCTGGTAGCCCTGCTGACTGCGCTTTACTCTTTCAAGCGCGAGCGTGTACCAATTCAAGCGCTCGCAGAAGAGGCCTGCCATATCGAAATAGATTTAGCTCAGCATCCGGTAGGTAAGCACGATCATTATATAGCCGCTTTTGGTGGAATTACATGTCTTAATATAAACCAGGATGGGAAAGTCCATGTATCCCCTTTGGATATCCCAACTCATGTGGCTGAGGAACTACGTCCCTCAATCCTGCTATTTTATACGGGTATAAAGCGTCCAAGCTCAATTGTATTGAGTGAACAGAAACGAGATACGGAGCAGGGGAAAGAAGAGGTTTTGGAGAGTTTGCATAAAACAAAGGAGATTGGGTTAAAGATCAAAAATGCTTTGGAGGAGGGCGATCTATTTCGGTTTGGACAGTTGCTTGATGAGCATTGGCAGAACAAGAAACGCCGTTCAGATAAAATCAGCGACCCATGGCTTGACCAGGTGTATGAGGTTGCGAAGGGAGCAGGCGCACTGGGTGGTAAGATCATGGGCGCAGGGGGTGGAGGATTCTTTATGTATTTTTGCCCGAACAACTGTAAGGTCCGTTTGAGAGAGGTAATGAAAGCACAGGGATTGCAGGAAGTCCCATTTGATTTCGATTACGAAGGGGCAAAGGTCTTAGTTGACTTTTAACCGATCCCTCCTGACTTAATTTTTGAGTCAGATTGGGGCTGAGAACCAAATAGATGGAGTAGAATAGATAAAGCAGTAGGATCAATAGGTTTATGACCAATAGAAAAAAGATTTTAATAACGGGTGTTGCTGGATTTATTGGTTCAAATCTGGCCAGTCGACTTTTAGAAGAAGGTTATGAAGTTTTGGGAATTGACAATCTCAGTTATGGCCTGAAAGAAAACGTTCCCGAAGGTGTGGAGTTTCATTGCCTGGATATCCGGGGCAAAGAAATTATCCCTTTATTTAAAGAGGTAGATACTGTTTTTCATCTTGCGGCCAAGAACTGCATTGCGGATTGCCAGGCTGACCCTGTGGAAACGGCAGAGATCAATGTCTTTGGAACGGTCAATGTCTTTGAAGCGGCAAAAAGGTCAGGGGTGAGAAAGGCCGTATATGCGGAAAGCTCTTCCCTTTATGAAGGGTCAACTGTCTACCCCACACCAGAATCCGAGTTAAAACCAGAGAGTTTTTATGCCATGAGTAAGTTGGCCTCTATGTATTTTGCTAAGGCTTATGAGAAATTTTTCGGTTTTAAATTTACGGCCTTGAGATATTTCTGTGTCTATGGCCCCGTTCAGGACTACCGGCGGACGATTCCTCCAGTGATGAGCGCCTTTATCATTAAACTTCTTAGGGGAGAGCGGCCAACCATCTATGGGACAGGCAAAAAAAGAAGAGATTTTATCTATGTGGATGATGTCAATGACTTTCATATGATCTGTATTCGGGATGATCGAACAAGTGGAAAAACATTCAACATTGGCTCAGGATTAAATTATTCGGTTCATGAGATTCTGGATAAGATTTCAAAAATGCTACGGGTTACTCCAGATCCCATATATAAAAAGGACCTTCCGGGAGAAGCTCAAGTAACCTTAGCTGACATTACTCAAGCAAGGGGTCTCGGTTGGGAACCCAAAACGCCGTTAGAAGTGGGATTGGAAAGAGCCATCGAATATATTCGACAGGAAATAAAAGCTGGAAGAATACCTTAGGTTAGAAATCCCTCTTAGCACAAGTGGTATTTTGAATTGAATTATTTTGTCCTTTCTGACTTAATTATTAAGTCAGAAATTCTAAACTTATTAAGGGTTGTTTGTGAGAATCAGGCTTGAAAAAGAAGAAGGTTTGGTTAAGCTATTTGGCTCAACAGCAAGGGTTAGGATTCTTGGATTTCTTTTTGGACATGATGGGCAATCTTTTTATCAGAGGGAAATCATGTATGAAACTGGCCTCTCCTTACAACCAACCCAAAGAGAACTCAATATTTTAGTTGATCTTGAAATCGTCAAAAAACAGGAAACACCAACAAGGGTATATTATGAAATTAACGCCGAATCACCACTCTACAAACCCTTGAGGGAAATCTGTGGAGATATGGTTGAATAGGATTATTAATCCCCACTATCATTTTTAGGTGGAATATATGGACTATATAAGAAGCTACTTCGACGAAGTGAAGAAAGTTGTCGATTCTATTGATCGAGGGGGTATTAAACAAATTGTTGAGCAACTTATTTTCCTTCGGAACAGAGGTGGCCGAGTCTTCTTTCTCGGAGTGGGAGGGGGGGCAGCGAATACTTCTCATGCAGTAAATGACTTTAGAAAGATTTGTGGGATCGAAGCCTATACCCCAACAGATAATGTTTCGGAATTAACTGCCCGAACGAACGATAGTGGTTGGGAATCCGTTTTTATTGAATGGCTAAGAGGAAGTAATCTTACCTCAAAAGATGGCGTATTTATCCTTTCGGTTGGAGGAGGAAATTTAGAGAAGAATATCAGCTTTAATCTCATCCGTGCCCTCGATTATGCCAAGGAGGTGGGAGCAAAAATCTTTGGAATTGTGGGAAGGGATGGTGGTTACACGGCAAAGGTGGCCGATGCTTGTGTAATTGTGCCAACCGTCAGTCCAAAAACCGTGACGCCCCATACCGAATCCTTCCAAAGCGTTATCTTACACCTCATCGTCTCGCATCCAGCTCTTAAGGTCTCAGAGATGAAATGGGAGTCGGTCAAGTGAAGGAAAGGGCTGTTTTTCTTGATCGAGATGGGGTGGTTAACAAAGTTGTAATAAGAGAAGGTCGGCCTGCCTCTCCACGGAGCCTTGAAAAGTTCATTCTGAATGATGGGATTAAAGAGACTGTTCGAGAAATAAAGGCCCATGGATTTAGAATTATTGTGGTGAGTAACCAACCTGATGTGGCCAGAGGTGAAGTCACTCAAGGTATTCTTGACCTAATGACTCAACGAATCCGATTGGAAATTCAAGTTGACGAAGTCTATATCTGCCCTCATGATGATCATCACCAATGCTCTTGCCGGAAGCCAAAACCAGGAATGTTAATCGATGCAGCCCTAAAATGGAAGATCGATCTTCCTTCATCATTTATGATTGGCGATACCTGGAAAGACATGGAAGCAGGGAAAGCCGCTGGCTGCAAAACCATTCTGTTAGATGCACCCTATAACAAAGATGCACATTGTGACTATCGGGTTGAATCACTTTCAGAGGTCGTTGGGTTCATCATCAAAACCACTAACCTCTAACCTCTAACCTCTAACCTCTAACCTCTAACCTATCATCTATTACCTATGACCAATAACCAATAACT
>DYHU01000138.1:8618-9818 GCA_020724025.1 Syntrophorhabdus sp.
CTAACCTCTAACCTCTAACCTATCATCTATTACCTATGACCAATAACCAATAACTTATAACTTGTGACTTAAAACCTAGGGGGTGGGGTATGCAGATCTTTATCGATTCGGCCAATATTAAAGAGATCGAGAAGTGGGTGAGATTTGGAATCGCTGACGGTGTAACAACCAACCCGTCTATCATGCTCAAGGATGGCATCACCGATATGGAGAAGGGAACTAAGGAGATCGCCGCCATTTTGGATGGAAAACCCATTAGCGTCGAAGTTGTCACAGATAATCCGGAAGAGATGTTGAGCCAAGCACAAGAATTCTCTTCATGGGCTAAAAATGTTGTGATTAAAATTCCAATCATCAATCAGTTTGGAGAACCCTGTCTTGAAGTCATCAATACTCTTGAGAATGAAGGGATAAGGGTGAATGCTACGGCAGCTCTATCCTTCGGTCAGATGGCTCTTTCAGCAAAGGCTGGCGCAACTTATTCCAGTATTTTCTCTGGAAGGGTTGCGGATGAAGGTGGGGACCCTTGGGAATTGGTTTCCATGTCAGCGGATTGGTTGAAATCCTGGGGTTATAAGACTAAAATTATTGTAGGAAGTATACGGAGTGTGATCGACATACAGAATGCGGCAGTTGCTGGCGCTCACATAATTACTATCCCACCTCCATTTCTTGTCAAATGGGTCGATCATAAATATTCACGTGATACCGTGAAACAATTCATGGACGATGCCCAAAAAGCCTTTAAGAATTTTAAAAAATAATCCGGTGACTCGAACCATATGGCGTGGACGGTGGTGGGTATCCTTGCAGCGTGTTTGACCATGTTTGGGTTCGTGCCGCAGTGTGCCAAGATGTGGAAGACAAAATCAGTCAAAGATGTGAGTGGGTTAACCCTGGTTCAGTTTAGCATTGGTGTTTCCCTGTGGATGTTCTATGGAATCCATCTCAAGGATTACATCATTATCGGGTCAAATGCCATATCATTATGTACCCTCGTTGTAGCATTAGGATTATATATAAAACTAAATCACCGTAGTTCTTAAACATTTCTTCCGTATTTACAATTCCCACCAAATTTCCCTCCGTCGCTTCCAAACGCGCCTCGAAGACCTTAGCCTTTCTCCCCAAAGCTAACTGAGACCGAATCCAAAACAATCCAGATCGGCGCTTTCTCACTTTCTTGCGAAAGTGAGAAAG
>DYHU01000585.1 GCA_020724025.1 Syntrophorhabdus sp.
GTGTAGGCCAGTCTGGTGGTGATGATCCATGGATTTTTGGGTGAGTCGTTTACACCTAAAGTGGCATTCCAGTAATCAAGAGCATCGCCAGCAAGGAGAACCCCAGCGCCGATATCCCACTTGAGGTTCTTGTAAATGTTGATTTCGTTGATCAGGCCGAGTTCCCATCCGATGCCCTTGTCATCCCTCAGGTTAGACGTTCCATAAGGAGCTTTCCTGGCAGTGCCAACGGTGTTCCCATGCTTTGTCGTGTCACCGATATACATGCCATGGAGGGTGACCTTGTACGTGGGTGTCACTTTGTAGCTGGCATAGAGTTTGGCCATCCAGGAACCACCGATCGCGCCTCTACCCATTCCGGAGTAATTGACCGAATAGTAGCCGGTATCGCCACTATTCACCCAACCTGGGTAGTAGAGACCAACACTCTCACTAAAGACGGCAAATGTCTCTGATCCTGGTGGGATAACATAGGAGCCCACTTTACTGGATGCTAAGCCCGTAGATCCCGTCGTTCCCGGAAGGCCTGAACCTGAAGTCTTCCGTGTATCAGACCCTGTTGCATACATTCCGACCACTCCGAAGTTGAATTTCTCCCAGGGATAATCGACCTTGGCGCGTGTTGCCCAGCCACGGTAATCGACGTCCCGTGCAGTACCAAATTTGTTCTCTACTTTTCCTGTATCATAGACAAAGTCAAAGTTGAGGGTTACAGGGCCTGCCTTGCCATCCGCATACACACCCAACCACCACATATCGGCCTGATTTGTAGGATTAGCGCCATAAGCTAAGACCGCCGCGGGGAATGGGTAGCTGTTCATGTTGTAATAGAGACCATAACCGCCTATGGTGAATGTTTCAACTTTTGCGGCTACGGTTAATCCGTAAACATCCACATCATCTGAGGAAGCATCCTTCCCCTCAATCGCTTTAAACCAAAGTGGAGCAATGGTTACTGGATCAACCTTTATGCCGGCAGTAATTCCCATACCATCGGTATAAACGACCATATGCGGCCGGACAGCAAGAGGCTGAAGACCAGCTCTCACCGTCATGGGTACAGGAATTCCGAGGTGGGGAACGCCGAAGTCAATATAAACATTCTTGATTTCGAGAGCGGCCCGGTCACCTGCCCATACGCCCATCAGGTTCCTTCCATCGCCTCGCTCACCCCATCGGGTGGAGTCCATTTCGAAAAAGATGGTTCCGCTCAATGCCTTGCTCATGACGGCATCGAATTTGAGCCTGGCACGGGAATCCATATAGGCATTGGTTCGATCATAAGCGCCTCCACCAGGTCGATAGGTGGCGCTTGGGGGACCATAGATTCCCCCTGCTGAGGTTGCTCCGGCGGAATCAATATTTCTGAACCAGAAAGATTGGATATCAATAAACCCCGATGCCTTAAAGTCTAATTTCGGTTCTTCTTTCTTGACCTGGGCAAATGCCATGGTTCCGAAAGCAAGAACCAGTAATGCTACTAAACTTAGAACAACAAATTTTTTCATCTCTTTTCCTCCTCA
>DYHU01000586.1 GCA_020724025.1 Syntrophorhabdus sp.
GACTCGTTATGATAAAACCAACCCTCGGAAATAACTCGTCAGGGTATTGTTCTATTTTGGCAATAATCCTTCTCGCTTGATCCCAACTGGCGGCTTGATAGAAAAACTCTTTATAAATCGTAACCACTTTTTGCTTGTCCTTTTTAATTGCCTTCACGACATCTGCTACCAACTCCTCTAAACGGCTATTTGACTTGATTCTAATGGTGTATTTTACGGCTCTAAGTGCTCCCGTTCATAAATTCGTTCATATTTATGCAATAGCCTGTAATGTTTTGTGTTCGGAACGACTCAGTCTAAGACCCGGTATTCGATTCAAAAGATTATGAAGATCATCGCGGGTAAAGTTCCACTGGAATGGGTCAGCGGTTTTCATGAAGAGATTCTCGAAATTGTGGATACGTTCGGCAACAGATTTGAGACTGGAGAAATCGTTGGGAGTAAGGGCTTTCCTTTGCAAGATGGAAAAGTATATCTCAATCTGGTTGAGCCAGCTGGCATGAACAGGCAGAATCACCGGCACCGCGTTCCGGAACTGTTGAGGTAGACGAGATGGGAAGGTGGCAGGGTGATGGGAACTTCCTTGATCCACGATCCAGAAGACGCGTCGGGCCGAGGTATACGGTTCACGGGTCATGACCTGGTCGACGAGTCTATGGAATGGTGTGATTCCATTAGAGGATTCTACCCGACCGAAGACTTTGGCCCGATGGACATCCAGTGCAGCAAGATATGCCCACGCACCGCCCCGGTTATATTCGTGCTCGACCCTTTGTCCCCGTCCATCGGCATGGACTTCACTGGGATGAAGACGTCGCCGCGCTTGGATGCTTGTTTTTTCGTCCGCCGAAAGGACGTATTCGTCCTTTCTCAAAGACCTGCCTTGCCAGATTCCTTGGTACAAGTCCAGAACGGGCGCCGCTCGCTCAAAGAACTGAGGGTCTCGCGACCAGATCCAGGAATGATGCCGCCATGGTTTCAGGACATCCGCATCCAGGATCCGCCAGATCGTCGAGCAACTGATCGAGGCGATAGACTTCTCCTGAAGGACGATCCGCTGGATGTCAGGAACGAAGAGTCGGCTCAGTGGTTGTCCTTGTCGGGCAGGCAGTTCACAAGCGACGGCTTTTATCAGGGTGATCTGCTTCGGGGGAAAAAACCGTCGGGCGCCCCCGACGAGGACTATCCTGCAGCGAGAACCCTTTTTCTTTCCAGCGTTTTCGCCACTTTTGAACCCAGCGCAGAGTCCGCCCGAGACGTCGGGCCATCTCACTGTTGAATAACTTCGGCGTCTCTTCAAGTAAGATTGCCAGCCGAGCCCTTTGAACCTCACTGTAGGCCGATCGGTGCTTCCGCACAACCCGGTGAGCCTGTTGGAGATCTGCTTCCGATAAATCCACATAATACTTCGGCCGTAATAATGGCATGGTCTTCCTCCTTTCTTGCTAACTATTACCCATACCATATTTATCGGCTTTATAGCCCAAAACCATGAACGAATTTATGAAATCCAGTACT
>DYHU01000587.1 GCA_020724025.1 Syntrophorhabdus sp.
CTCGGTTCAACTCTCCCCAGGGAGGTCAGGTCGGAGGGGAAGGTAAAAATAGTTCTCATCCGTGACGAGAATGTCATCGATCCACAGGGCCGTATCAATCAGAAGATAGTCCAGCAGATGCTCGACCAGGGGGTTTGTGAGTTATTGGGCGAGGAGAAACCCATTCAGGCATGGAAGAAATTGATCAAACCGAATGACATCGTGGGTATCAAGAGCAATGTCTGGTTCTACCTTCCCACTCCTGAGGAACTGGAAACCGCCATTGTTAAGCGAGTGATGGATGTTGGAGTTCCAAAAAAGAATATCGGCATTGATGATCGAGAGATATTGAACAATCCCATATTTAAGTCCTCTACGGCGCTCATCAATGTTCGGCCTTTACGGACCCATCACTGGTCCGGCATTGGAGGATGCATTAAGAACTATATCATGTTCGTTTCCACCCCCTGGCTTTTTCATTCCGATGCCTGCTCCCCCCTTGCCTCGATTTGGAACAAACCCATTGTCAAAGGCAAGACCCGCCTCAATATTCTGAGTTTAATCCGAACCCAATTCTACAACCGGGGAGCCCACCACTTCGATCGGAGGTTTATTTCCGAATACAAAGGCCTCCTCATCGGCCAGGACCCGGTGGCCCTTGATGCCGTGGGCGCCCGCCTCCTTCAACTTCAGCGTATCGCCCACTTCGGCGAGGATCGGCCTCTTGATACGACTCCAAAACACATCTTCGTTGCGGATGAGAAATATAAACTCGGGGTAAGCGACCTCCGTCGCATTGAAATCGTCAAACTGGGCTGGATGGAAGGGTCGTTGATTTAAAAATACTTCATAGTCTTAAATGAAGATAGAGCATGGGTGGCCAATGATTCTACCGATATGCTTCTCGTCTATGCCTTATCCTGGTAACACGAACCTCTTTTGCTTGATCATTAATCTGATAAACGATCCGGTATTGCCCCACTCGAACTCGGTAGAAATGTCCGTGTCCATGGAGCTTACGGGCGCCGACCAGGTAAGGATTCCCACGAAGTGTTTCCACAACACCACCAACCCTTCGTTTCATGTCTATTGAAAGCGAACGAAATTCTTTTGCTGCTGAGTCAACAAAATGGATATTATACTCTGCCACTCTTAAGTTTCCCTGGCCTCATTTCAGATTTTAGCTCTTCCCACGGAATGGTAGGTTCATCTTTTCGAGACTGGGAGACCAAAATATCATAAACATCCTCCCAAAGCTCTCCAAATTCGTTGAGGTCAATTAGCACAGCGTTTTTCTTTCCTGACTCATCGACAACAAATTGAACTCCCTTCATCAAATACCGCCTCCTTTTATTTTTTAATATTATACAAAAAAGTCGCAGGAGAATACAAGCTTCATTTTTCATTTCAACCAATCAAATTTTGTCATTTCTTGGAACCAAATACGTCTTCCGTTGTCTTTAAGAATAAAACTGCCCCCAGTGAAGTACCCCGCAGCAGAGCTGCGGGGCATCTAATTCTTAAAAAACTTTCCT
>DYHU01000588.1 GCA_020724025.1 Syntrophorhabdus sp.
GCTGCAGACTCAAGCTTAATTATGGATGGCACAAGTGGCTGGTCTAGTTTAGGCACCGGGATGAATAGTTATGTTTTTGCCTTAACCACCTATGATAATAAACTCATTGCTGGAGGTTGGTTTATTACTGCGGGAGGAATCTCAGCTAATTATATTGCTCAATGGGATGGCTCTTCCTGGTCTAGTTTAGGCACTGGGATGAATGAGCGGGTTTTTGCCTTAACCACCTATGATAATAAACTCATTGCTGGAGGTCTTTTTACTACTGCGGGAGGAGTCTCAGCTAATTATATTGCTCAATGGAATGGCTCTTCCTGGTCTAGTTTAGGCACTGGGATGAATGACGGGATTAGGGCCTTAACCACCTATGATAATAAACTCATTGCCGGAGGTTATTTTACTACTGCGGGAGGAATCTCAGCTAATCGTATTGCCCAATGGGATGGCTCTTCCTGGTCTAGTTTAGGCACTGGGATAAATAATACGGTTTATGCCTTAACCACCTATGATAATAAACTCATTGCTGCAGGTTGGCTTACTAATTATATTGCCCAATGGGATGGCTCTTCCTGGTCTAGTTTAGGCACCGGGATGAATAGTCCGGTTTATGCCTTAACCACCTATGATAATAAACTCATTGCTGGAGGTCTTTTTACTACTGCGGGAGGAGTCTCAGTTAATCGTATTGCCCAATGGAATGGCTCTTCCTGGTCTAGTTTAGGCACCGGGATGAATAATACGGTTCATGCCTTAACCACCTATGATAATAAACTCATTGCTGGAGGTTATTTTACTATTGCGGGAGGAGTCTCAGCTAATCGTATTGCTCAATGGAATGGCTCTTCCTGGTCTAGTTTAGGCACCGGGATGAATAATACGGTTCATGCCTTAACCACCTATGATAATAAACTCATTGCTGGAGGTTATTTTACTACTGCGGGAGGAGTCTCAGCTAATCGTATTGCCCAATGGCATACTCCTTTAACCCTTACTACTAATAACCAGACATTAAATAACCTTAGTATTCAAACCACTGGAATAGAAGGTATAATTCTATCTGGAAGCCTTGATATAAATAACAATTTAACCATAACTACAACCGGCAGATTAGCCGCTGGTGCAAATCAAATCAATATTGCAGGGAACTGGGTGAATAGTGGCACATTTACTCCTGGCACCGGCACAGTAATTTTTGATGGAACTGGTGTGCAAACCTTAAATTCCGGGTTAAGCCCATTCTATAACTTAACTCACTCAGGAGCAGGGACATTACAGCTTATTACTAATCCTTTGACTGTCTCTGGCGCATTTACTAATTCAGCGGGAACTTATGATGCTAATGGATTGGCTACTGTTGTCTCTGGCTTAGCAACTGTTTCTGGTGGAGAGTATTTAGCAAGTACCGCAACCCAGACCTTTAATAACGGCTTAACGATCTCAGGTGGGACATTCACTGGCTCAACTGGAGCGGTTGATGTTAATGGCAACTTATCGCTTTCCTCTGGAA
>DYHU01000589.1 GCA_020724025.1 Syntrophorhabdus sp.
GCGGTTTCAGAAGGTTTTTCAAATAAGGAGATTGCCAAAAGACTATTTATTAGTTGATAACGTTCAGGACATCGTTTACTAAATTAGCATTCAGGACATCGTTTACTTTCGTTCTTTGACAATCAAATAGCCACAGCCTGTTTTATCATGGACACCATTAAATCTATAGGAGGTGTTCATGAAAAAGAAGATTCAGAAGCAACGGGCATTGGCAGTACAGCGATATCTCGCAGGTGAAAGCCCAGAGAGCATCTGTAGTTCACTGGGCAAAACAAAGCCGTGGCTGTACAAATGGGTGACGCGGTATGCCCCTGATAACTCCCAATGGGTTGAAGATCAATCTCGGCGACCTCTTTCCAGCCCCTCCCGCACCCCTGCGGAGATCGAAAAGATCGTGGAGATGGTCCGATTGAACCTGTACAACAAGGGACACTTCTGCGGCAATCAAGTCATCCAATGGGAGCTGATCGACATGGAAGTCCAACCGCTTCCCTCCCTCAGCACCATTGGCCGTATCTTACGCCGCCGCGAATTGACCCATCGGCGGACCGGAAGATATACTCCAAAGGGGAAGAAATATCCTAAGCTTCCGGCGCTTTTGCCCAATCAGACACATCAGGCTGATCTGGTCGGCCCTTGTTACCTTACCGGCCCGATCCGGTTCTACAGCCTGAATGCCGTCGATGCGGCGATCAACCGCTGTGGGATAGAGCCGATGCCTTCCCGTGCAGCGCAAAGTGTTTTGGACGCTGTTTATGCGATCTGGCTGCGTATGGGAATCCCGGAGAACCTTCAGGTGGACAATGAGCTGGCCTTTTATGGAAGTCCAACCCATCCACGAGGCATGGGACCACTTATTCGTCTCTGCCTACATTATGGCGTCAATCTCTGGTTTATTCCACCTTCCGAGCCGTGGTGGAACGGAGTCGTCGAAAAATTCAACGACCATTACCAGCAGAAGTTTCTCGACAAAGTCGCCATGTCATCAATGTCACAGCTTCGGCAAGAATCGCTGGCGTTCGAGCACCGGCACAACAGCACCTATCGCTACAGCAAGATCAAAGGGAAAACTCCTCTCAAGGCATTGGCTGGCATGGAGAAGAAATTGGTCTTCCCGAACAAGAGCGATGCCCCAAGACATCCCTTGGATAAACCGGAGGAAGGTTGCTATCATCTCGTGAGATTCATCCGAAGCGACTGCCGGCTGAACATCTTCGGCGAAATATTCTCGGTTCCACCGGAGACTCAATACGAATACATTGTGGCTACTGTCGATGTCAAAGAACAAAAGCTAAAGCTCTTCCTGGATATGATCCAGGTCGAAGAATACGAGTATCGACTGCGATGACCAATGATGCTGGTCACGGCATCATGATGTATAAATCTTCAAAGCTTCGAGTTAACGATGTCGTGACCATTTTTTTAGTAAACGATGTCCTGAACGTTGTCATTTAACCCCTCCGAAAGGTCTACACGAAGTATCCTGTGAACAGGTGAGTGTTTAT
>DYHU01000590.1 GCA_020724025.1 Syntrophorhabdus sp.
TCTTTTGCGCCGAACGGACCTTCGGGATCGTCTGTTTCAACCTCAACCGAAGTGATCGATGGCGCTTCCATTGCTGTTGGGATTCCATAATCGAGGAAAGAAGGATTGAGAACTTGCCCCTTCTCTGTCAACACATCTTCATAGAGGGCCTGACCCATTCCTCCAACTACCGATCCATCCAACTGCCCCTCCACCAGCATGGGATTGATCGCTCTTCCGCAGTCGTGGGCCGCCACCATCCTGAGAACCTTCACTTTGCCTGTCCGGGTATCCACCTCCACCTCGGCGGCCTGAGTCATAAAAGAGTAAGCAGGAGAGAAATTTCCATCCTCTTTGAGAAGGGTTGTCGGCTCTTTGGCCGGAGGATAATAAGAGCCTCTGCCGATGATGGGCATGGGTCGATCGGAATATTGATAAACCTTAATGGCCTCTTGAAAACTCATTCCCCTTTCCGGATTTTCTTTGATATAGATTCTTCTATTCCTTGACTCCAGGTCCTTGACGTCCACTTCCATCTTTTCAGCCACGGCTTCCAAGAGTTTCTCTTTGGCTTCGGAAGCGGCCATCCTGGCGGCATTGCCGGCCCTTAAAGTCACACCGCTTCCGAATGTTCCCGGATCCAGAGGCGTGATCTCTGTATCTGCGGCGGTAACCCGGATATCTTCGAGGGGGACTCCCAGCTCTTCGGCGGCGATCTGAGAGATAACGGTTTCAGCTCCCTGACCGATATCTGCCGCACCTGTAAGAAGGGTGATGGAACCGTCCCGTTCGATCTTCACCACAGCGCCTGAGGAGATATGACTCATATTGGAGACCCCACTCGGGAAACTGGCTCCGGCAAGACCGACTCCCCTGCCAAAGGGAAGTTTTCCTCTTTTCTCCTTCCAGCCGATCCCCTCTGCCGCTTTTATTAGAGTATCACTGAAGCCGCAACTCTGGACCAGTAATTTTGCAGGGTGGGGCTCTCCGGCATGAAAGGCATTTTTGCGCCGGAGTTGGAGCGGATCGATTCCCATCTTCTCAGCGATGATATCCAACTGGGTCTCCACGGCAAACCGGACCTGAGGAATGCCGTGCCCTCTCATCGCTCCTCCCACAGGCTTGTTGGTATAGACATGGCAACCCTCGAAGAGGAGATTTTCGAGGCGGTAGGGAAGCATGATGAAGTAACAGGCCAGAGTGATCATGAGAGGAGCCGTGCTGTTGTAAGCGCCTCCATCAGCGACGGCCCTGAACTGCTGGGCAAGGATCGTTCCGTCCTTCTTCATGCCGGTCTTGAGATGAATTTTGAAGGGGTGTCTTTGCCTGGTAGAGGTGAAGACTTCCTCCCGTTCATAGAGAAATTTGACGGGTTTCTTTATTTTCATGGCAAAGAAGGCCGCACAGAAGTCTTTCGCATAGAGGTCGATCTTCTGGCCGAATCCGCCACCGACCTTCGGTTTGATGATTCGAACCTTGCTTTCGGGGATGTCGAGGGTGGTGGCAAGATTCCTTCTGAGAAAGAA
>DYHU01000591.1 GCA_020724025.1 Syntrophorhabdus sp.
ACTTAAATCATGCGTGAAAAGTCGTGACCTTGAGATGCAAATAGTGTTTTTTCCACTGAAATCAACAAATTCCACAAGAAATCGGATTTGCAATGAACCTAACTTTTTGTTAGGTTCATTGTGTGCGCTCAGGAGCTCGAAATATACACACGAAATTCACGGCAGCAGGACTCACGCATTTCGGCGGTATCTATTTGCTTCACCAATTTCTTCAGCAACTCCGCATGCGCTCTTATCTGTATCATCACCTGGCGTTCCCTCAACGCAACAACCGATACACCTTGTCTGAACTGCTGCTTGCTCTTATGTATCCTATGATCCTCGGCTTGGAGAAGATTGAGGTGTCAGCCTTATTGCGAACCAACGGAATATTTCAATACATCACTGGGCTTCCGAGTTTTCCAAATCCCGTTACCTTGCGCCGATTTCTTCTCCGTGCAGCGCCCTGCCTCTTACTACAGTTGCGTAAAGTCCATGATGAACTGCGCACGCACTTTCTTCAGTACGCTCACGCTCAGTCAAGTTATTGGTTAGACTGCGATTCAACTACTCGCACACTCTACGAACATCAAGAAGGTGCACTCAAGGGATACAACCCTGCACACCGAGGTAAAAAAGGATATCATCCCCTGGTGGTCACAGAAGCACATCTCGGAGATTGTCTTGGTGGTGTACTTCGGCCAGGAAATGTACATTCTGCCGAAGGCATCCAAGACTTGGTAAAGATTATTTTTAACTTCCTTCCTAACCATCAACGTCTGCGTCTACGTGCTGATGCCGGATTCTATGATGGCGATTTTATTGTGTTTTTAAAAGAAAATCGCTGTGATTTTACCATAGTCGCTCATCTGACGGCTCCATTGAAAGCAAAGCTCAGTGGACTGAGATACAAACGGGTGTCGTCTGAATATTCCTGCTCTGAGTTTCATTACCAACCCCACAAATGGGAAACGAAAGAGCGATTTGTTGTCCTCAGGCGTAAATTACCCGATGAACCAGCGGAGTTGCAGACTACTCTCTTTACCCTTGAGCGATATGCCTATTCCGTGATCGTGACTAATCTTGATCTTGAGCCTTACAATGTCTTTCAATTCTATAAGGATCGTTCAGCCATGGAACGTATTATTCGCACTCTCAAGGAAGATTATCCTTTTGGAGAGGCTCCGACAAATACGTTTGTGGCTAACGCCTTGTATGCAGAGCTTTCACTCTTGGCGTATAATATTGCGACATGGTTTAAACGGTTATGTCTTCCGGACGATTGGCAATCGTTTACCTTACCCACAATCCGACATCGCTTGTTGATGATCCCCGGTGAATTTGTTAGGAGCGGGAATATTCCTACACCCCGCTTTCCAAGAAACAGTTTGTCTCAAGATGTGTTCCAGTATGCGCAACAACAAATCAAAACGCTTGATCCACTTGCGTAATCCATACCGGCGGATCTCTGATCGGCTTGGATGTTACCGATCGATTTTGTGTCTAATAATATCAATTTTCACG
>DYHU01000592.1 GCA_020724025.1 Syntrophorhabdus sp.
AGATGTTCGAAAGACTCGCACTTTTGGATGAACCCTCAGGCGTATTCGATTTTATTATCATGACCCAGCCTCCTGGACCTGGGATTTCAACCCTGCCCCCTGTCACGGAGAGTTTCCCGGGTATCATACAGACCAGGCCCAGCGCCCCTGGCCCCAGGACCTGAACAAGACAAGTGGAGATTTATTTTATCTATAGTGAACGACTTTGGAAAGTTGTCACCCTGAGCAGGAGCGAAGGGTCTCATAGCCTTGGGATTCTTCACTTCGTTCAGAATGACTGCAATAAATATGTCAAATTCATTAAGTCGTTCACTATAAATTGAGCGATTTTCCGTTGTTATTTACATCAAACAAACTGGATTCCTGCTTCCGCAAGAATGACGACTATCACTTAATGAATGAAAATGTCATTCCCGTGAAAACGGGAATCCAGAAGGGTTTATCTTTAAAAATAGTATTAAGAATCGCTCAATTTAGGTTTTAGGTTGTGGAAGGGGTTTGGCTATTTTTTTGTCTTTTCTATCAGGGCGGGGATCCATTCCTCCTTACATTCGAGGAAGATGGATTCCGGCCCTTCTTCAAGTTTATAGACTGCCACCGGTTTCTCTTTTCCCTTGACGATCACTTTTTCCAGTCCCTCGATCTTCAATTTATAGATAGACTCATTTCTGAGCGCTTCCCTGATCTTTGCCAGAGTGAATTCGGTGATGAGGATGCGGGCATCGTATTTTCTCGTCAATCCTTCCACCCTGGCGCCGAGGTTGACATGATCGCCGATGACCGTGTAGTCCATCTTCTTACCCTCGGCTCCGATGTTTCCGACAAGGACCTCGCCGGTGTTGATCCCAATCCCTGAATCGAGAGGAATTTTGTTTTCTGATTCCCATTTTTGTTGAAGTTCTCTCAGTCGTTTCGCCATATTGAGGGCGCATTTCACTGCCAGTTCAGCATGGTCCTCCTGTGGGATAGGGGCGCCCCAGAAGGCGACGATCTCATCTCCGACGAATTTATCGAGGGTCCCATCCCAGCGGAAGATGATGTTTGTCATCTCTCCGAGATATTCATTGAGCATGGCCACCACTTCTTCAGGCGTATGTTTTTCCGAGAATGTCGTAAATCCCCTGATGTCCGAAAAGAGGACCGTGATCTCCCTTCTCTCGCCTCCCAGTTTCGTCATCCCCGGATTTTTGATCAGGGCATTGACCACCCTTTCCGTGGCATAGTTCGAAAACATGGACCTGATCTTTCTCGCATACCTCTCCTCAATGGCGTAGTTGTAACCGGTCATGCTGATGTAGATGAGGAGGACATTATTTAAAGGATAGGCCATATTGACCCAGAGATTCTGAAGGGCGAAAAGGAGATAGCCCGTCCCGGATATCAACATCAGGAAAAGCCCTGTGATCATAGATGTCCCCAGGGCTTTCACCCAGACTGCGGAAAGAGTAAAGAGGAGGCCTGATAGGAACAGGAGGATGAGGTCAGTATGGAAGGGGGCCTTTT
>DYHU01000593.1 GCA_020724025.1 Syntrophorhabdus sp.
TGTCCTTGGTCGATAGATCGCTGGCTCTATCTGGATATAATCCAAAGATTCAACTCTTTCTTCAGAGAATTCGTAGAGCGTCCGGTTGATCGTCTGTGCTTTTCGTTTCTCAAAGTTGTAGTTTGGATCCTCCAGCATCCACTTTGCCACTTTTTCCATAAGTCGAGCCACCTCTTGGGCCAATTTTTCCCCTACAGGGTCTAATACCTGCCGATTTCGCCCCGGGACCAACCCTGTTTGGCTGACGACGTCAGGAATAAAGATCCTGGCGGCTGGCAGAATTCCAATCAAGGCCATCAGATTTGACCCACAGCTCTCGGCGTGGCAATCGATCACAATGGTGGGATTGTTTTCCACCATGAGGATATCTTCCTCCACCCCTCGCAAGAAAGCAGGCACACACATTAACATCGTCTTTCCCGGAAGAAGATCTTCATTGACGATGTAGGATGCGATCCGGGCGACGGTTGCCTCAACCTTCCTCATTCCTCCACAAGGGAAGATGCAAATCCGTTTTACTGCCAACAGAACCTCTACTTCTTACAGTCAGGGCAAAGATGATCAGGGGGTAGCCCTAAGCTGCTGTTTTGCATGCATCTCTCGGAGCCTCGATATCATTTTGATGGCTTCCTGAACAGCATTGCCTGCGTTTTCTGCATAGCCGTCGGCTCCGAAGACATCCGCAACCTCTTTGGTGAGGGGTGCGCCACCCACCATAATGGCCACGTCTGGATTACGTTCCTTGATCATGCGGATGACCTTTTTCATTCCCATCATGGTGGTCGTCATCATTGCTGATAAGGCAATGATATTGGAGTCAGTCCTGAGCTGCTCTTCTGCGAACCTCTCTAATTCCACATCGGCGCCCAGGTCGTGGACGGTGAAACCAGCCACGTCGAACATCATCTTTACCAGGTTTTTCCCGATGTCGTGAACGTCTCCCTGGACGACCCCGATCACTACCTGTCCCTTGACACTTTCCTTCATTTCCTTAGCCTTGAGATGGGGACGGAGGATGTTAAGCCCTGCATAAAGGGCATCGGCACACATCAGGATTTCGGGGACGAAGTACTCCTGTTTTTCATAGAGGTCTCCCACGATCTCCATGCCGGCCGCCAACCCGTTCATGATGGCATCAAAGGGATCCAGCCCATCCTCGACGGCCTCATTGGATGCCACAATCACCTTTTCTTCATCGTAGTAAACAACCCCATCGCTCAGACGCTTTAAAATATCGTTCCTTTTCGCTTCATCTACCATTTTCATCCCTCCTTTTTCTTTTTTAATCCATATTCCCTGGTCGTTTCGACCATTGCCTTCATATTCTCCGCTGGTGTCCCTGGCCAGATATCGCATCCCGGCCAGATGGCGTCGACTCCTCCATCGATGGCCGCCTTCACCTCCTGGGCAACATCTTCAGGGGAGCCCTGGACCATCACTTTATAGGTGTTCAGGTTCCCTAAGAGGAGATTTTTGGGCGGGGGACCGATCTTCTGCCT
>DYHU01000139.1:0-1556 GCA_020724025.1 Syntrophorhabdus sp.
AAAAAATATGTTTAAGAGAATTGTTACAGCGGTTGTTGTTTTATTGTGGGCCGGATCAGCATTTGGAGCACATCCTTTAATAACAGATGACACGGGCACCCAGGGAAAGAAGAATTTTCAGTTGGAGGTTAATAGCGAATTCAACTATGACAAAGAGACAGAAGAAGGAGTAACAACAAAAGAAACAGGCGGTGAAGTGGCAGCAATCCTATCCTATGGGATAGTGGACAATCTTGATATTATCCTTGGTGTTCCCTATCAATGGTTTAAGGTTAAAGAGGGTGGAGATGTAGTTTCTAAGGGAAAGGGGATATCCGATGTATCGCTGGAGTTAAAGTGGAGATTTTATGAACAGGATGGATGGAGCTTTGCCTTAAAACCAGGGGTCACCTTTCCAACAGGCAATGAAAAAAAAGGTCTCGGCAATGGAAAGACATCCTATGGTCTTTCATTCATTACAACAAAGGAGATAGAACCATGGGCTTTTCATTTTAATTTGGGTTACACGCACAATGAATACAAACTTCAGGCTGATAAGGAGGCCAATAGAAAAAGCATATGGCATGTTTCCCTTGCATCTGAGGTAGAGGTTATTAAAAGCCTAAAACTGGTTGCAAATATTGGTATAGAAAGAAACCCTGCTAAGAAAACAGACATGCATCCTGCCTTTATTTTAGGCGGGATTATCTATTCGATCACAAAGAATTTTGATATAGACGTTGGCATAAAGAGGGGACTTAATAAACCCGAGGCCGATTATTCTATTCTTGCAGGAATAACGCTGAGATTTTAGAGGAGGGGAAAATGAAAATTCCAAAAATAATAATTCATCTTTTTATCTCTTTGGTATTCGGTGACTTGCTGTTTGCCAATAATGTTTTTGCTATGCATATCTCAGAGGGCATATTGCCATTTAACTGGGCAGCGCTGTGGTTTGCTGTTGCAGCACCATTTGTGGGATACGGATTATACAGGCTAAAAAAACTCTCCGGTGTTGACCTCTCATTCAAGCCCCTCGTGGGACTGATGGCAGCCGTTGTATTTATCATCTCATGTATGCCCATACCTGTACCAACTGCAGGAACATGCTCCCATCCCTGCGGAACAGGGATATCAGGAATACTCGTTGGACCTGCCATAAGCATCTTGATTACAGCAGTGGCATTGCTTATTCAGGCTCTTTTCCTCGCACACGGAGGTTTAAGCACATGGGGCGCAGACATCGTATCCATGGGTGTGATGGGTTCCTTTGCAGGGTACCTAACCTTTAAGGCATTACGCTCAATAAAAACAAACCTGGCAATTGCAGGCTTCATGGCAGGGTTATTTGCTGATTGGGCAACATACTTTACAACATCTGTAGAACTGGCATCAGGGATAAGGGGAGATTCGCCATTTATGCCCCTTTTCTGGAAGATCCTCATCGCCTTTATACCAACACAGCTTCCACTGGGAATCCTTGAAGGTGCAATGACAGCAGGAATGGTTGTCCTGCTTTATAAAAAGCGACCTGATCTTCTTGTAAAGATGCGTGTGTTAAAACCAGAGGAGGTGAC
>DYHU01000139.1:1656-9725 GCA_020724025.1 Syntrophorhabdus sp.
GAAAAATATGCAAAAGAACATGGCAGAGAGGCAAGGGAGCCGCTGATAAACACAGACCAGGGAGACCTCCTCCTTTTTGTCTTTTTGATTGCAGGCGCAGTTGGAGGATTTGTAGCAGGTTATTACTGGAGGGCACTGACATTTAAGTCGGTAGCCAATCATAAGCTGACAGCAGACCAAAGACTGGAGACTTTAGACTGATTGATGAAACTATTCACTGAATATTTTAAGAAAGATCACATCCTTTCAAGGATTGATGCAAGGGTAAAACTCCTTGTAGCCCTGACCATTCTTGTAATGGTCTTAAGCTACAGGGGGTTTGCCCTTCCAGTGCTGGTGGCACTGCTTTGCCTGTTTTTATGCATTACAATGAAAGTGCGATTAAGAGCCTTTATACTACGGTTTTCAGAACCTATATTCATTGCATCCATAATACTCATCCTGAAATTCTTTTTCTCAGGGAATGATATCATGTTTTTCATCAACATTATAGGCATCAAACTCTCCGGGCACAAAGATGGACTCATGGACGGGCTGATGATTGTAAGCAGAATTTTAGGCGCTGTATCCATCGTTGCTTTATTGGGATTTTCCACGCCATTTACAGAACTCATTGCAGGTCTTTCATGGTTAAGGGTTCCAAAGGATTTTATAGAGATATTGATGTTTGCATACAGATATATCTTTGTCCTACTTGAGGATGCTATGGTCATTTATAATGCACAAAAAAATCGACTCGGCTACTCAAGCATAAGGCGCGGGTTAAGCTCATTTGGCACCTTATCAGGTTCTTTGATCCTAAAGGTCTTTGAACACAGTGACAATATCACCACATCAATGATTCAAAGGGGCTATGACGGCAATATCCCCATGTTAAAACACAAGCCGTTCAAACTATCGGAGGTTATTGTCTCGATTCTGTTTATATCGGCAATGGGACTTGTATGGAAAATTCAGTAAGATTATCCGCAAAATTAAATTCCTTTAAATATCCTGATGGTACAACCGCGTTGAATGATATAAACCTTGATATAAAAAACGGTGAATTTATAGGAATCTTGGGATCAAATGGCTCTGGAAAGACAACCCTCCTAAAGATAATGGATGGACTGATGAAAGATTTTGAAGGGAGCGTCCACCTGGACGGTGTTAACATCAAAAAGCTCTCCCCAAAGGAGATATACAAAAAGGTTGGCCTTGTTTTCCAAAATCCTGATGACCAGCTTTTCGCCACAACGGTATTTGAAGACGTGGCATTTGGCCCTGTGAATATGGGATTTCCTGAAAATGAAGTCATCAGCCGGGTAAATAACGCCCTTAAAGATATGGAAATGAATAGATATACAAAAAAGTCCATTCACAATCTGAGCTTTGGACAGAAAAAAAGAGTATGTATTGCAGGGCTTTTAGCAATGGGACACGAAATATTGCTCCTTGATGAACCAACCGCTGGATTGGACCCAATGGGTGAGTATAAAATGATGGATCTTTTAGTGAAACTAAATAAAGAAAAAAAAGTGACCATTGTCATGGCCACCCATAGCGTCGATCTCGTTCCCTTATTCCTTGATAGGCTTTATATTCTGAGCAAGGGTCGCATTGTCAGGGGCGGCATCCCGGAGGAAGTATTTACGGCACCAGAGGATATGACGATTGTAAAACTCAGGCTTCCACAGATTGCAGAACTCATTTACAGGCTGAAACATGAGGATAAACTGCCTTTCGATAAAATCCCCCTCACCATTGGAGAAGCAAGAAGGGAGATCGTCAGATTAGTTAAATGAAATTAAGAAAGGGTTATACCACTGGCACTTGTGCTCAGGCGGCGACAAAAGCCTCGGCACTGATGCTTGTGACGAGGGAGAAGGTGAAAGGGGTAGAGGTGGAGACTCCTTCGGGAGTGAAACTCTATCTGCCAGTTATCGATCCTGTTATCGGAGATCGCTTTGCAAAGTGTGGGGTCATCAAAGATGCGGGGGATGATCCCGATATCACCCATGGAGCAAAGATTTATGTGGAGGTTCGATTTTCTGAAAAACAAGGAGTTACCATTAAAGGAGGGGAAGGGATAGGTATCGTGACAAAGCCGGGTTTGGCTATTCCTGTGGGTGAATACGCAATAAATCCCACACCCAGAGAGATGATATTCAAGGAAGTATCTAAAATTTTGCCAGAAGGCAAAGGATCAGAAATTATAATTAGTGTTCCCAACGGCGAAGCATTGGCGAAGTGTACCTTCAATCCCCGGTTGGGGATATTTGGAGGTATCTCCATTATTGGCACAACAGGAATTGTTGAACCTAAATCTGTTGATGCTTATAAGATATCTCTATCTCTTCAATTAGGTGTGCTCAAGGCCACAGGATATAAAAAAATTATTTTAATTTTAGGTTATGTAGGGGAGAGATTTTGTAAAAAGGTTCTTGGTCTTCCTAATGATTCGATCATTAAGATAGGGGATCATGTAGGATTTATGCTGGAACAATGTGTAAAAAAGGGAATAGAAGAGGTTCTTCTGATCGGGCATATCGGAAAATTGGTTAAGGTAGCCAATGGTCAATTTAATACCCACAGTCGATATGGCGATCATCGAATAGATACAATTGCTCATCATGCTATGCTTTGTGGAGCAAAAAGAGAAATCATCGAAGAGATATTAAAAGAAACAACCGCAGAGGCTACGATTAAAATATTAAAAGAGAATGGTTTGATGGGAATCTTTGATCAGATTTCTCAGGAAGTAGTCTCCAAAGCAAATGAATTTGTGAATAAGAAACTTAAGATGAGTTGTATCATCCTATCCCTGGGGGGAGAGGTTTTGGGAAGTCATCTAAAAGGTAAGAATATTCCATGAATAAAGTCTATATCATTGGTATAGGTCCAGGTACAGAGGATTATTTGCTTCCCATTGCCAGAAAGGAAATAAAAGAATCGGATTGTTTAATTGGAGGAGAACGGGTTCTTAAACTATTCCGCAACTTACACAAAGAGGAGGTCCCTCTGAAAGGACATTTTGAGGAGATCATTCCCTTTATCGAGAAGTATAGAAAAGAAAAAAGGATTGCTGTCTTGGTTTCAGGAGATCCCGGAATATACAGCTTCTTAGGACGAATCTCTCAGGTTTTAAGAAAAGAAGAATATGTGGTCATTCCTGGAATCAGCGCCATACAGATCGCCTTTGCTAAAATCGGCGAAGGTTGGGAGGATGCTAAAATCTTTAGCTTTCATGGTCGGAAGATCGAAAATTTTGTGGTGGAAGTTAAGACCTCGAAAAAGATTTTTTTATTTACTGATTCGTACTTCCCCCCAGAGAAAATAGCAGCATATTTACTTGAGAATGGGATAGAGAATAGAAGGGCGATTGTATTAGAAGGTCTTACTTATCCGAATGAGAGGATCGTGGATACGGATCTTAAACAGTTAAGTGAAATGGGAGAATTTGGACTATGTGTGATGATCATAAAAGAAGAGAAAAGATAGATAAACCCCATAAGGTTCCTCCCCTGCCTCGTGGCAAGCTCTATGGTGTCGGTATCGGCCCCGGAGACCCGAAACTTCTCACCTTGAAGGCAAAAGAGGTCCTGGATCAAGTGGATACGATCTTTTTCCCCAGGGCGGACGAGGGGGGGACATCCACGGCCAGGTCTATTGTCGAGGCCGTCCTTTCCGGTCCAAAGGAATGTATTGAACTACCCTTCCCCATGGCGAAGGATGAGAAAAAGCTCATATCCTACTGGAAAGATGCAGCCCGGCAGATTGCTCAGGCGGTGGAAAAGGGAAAAGAGGTGGCCTTTGTCACGATGGGAGATCCATTCATCTACAGTACCTACATTTATCTTTTAAAGACCTTGCGCCAGGATTTTCCAGAGATCCATGTTGAGACAATCCCCGGGATAAGCGCCATCAATGCGGCCGCATCGAGGGCAGAGCTTCCCCTTGTTCAGGGGAATGAAAAAATGGCCATTCTCCCTGTGACAGAGGATCTCAGGGGATTGAGAGGGGCTCTCAATGAATTCGATACCGTTGTTTTGATGAAGGTGGGCTCAAGACTCAATAAAGTCCTCACCCTTTTAAAAGGGTTAGATCTGCTAAAAAATTCAACTCTGGTAAGCCGTCTCGGTCATCCTGAAGAAAGGGTCATCTCTGACCTCGATTCGATCAAAGAGGAACGATCGGGATACCTTTCCCTTATGTTCATCAAGGTCCCCAGGAAGGAGTGATCAAGATGAAAGTCTACTTTATCGGAGCTGGGCCCGGGGATCCGGAACTTTTAACCCTGAAGGCAAAGAGGATCATCGAGGAAGCGGATATTCTCATCTATGCAGGTTCTTTAGTTAATCGAGATATCTTGAGGTTGGCAAGAGAAGATGCGGTCCTCTATGACTCATCCCGAATGAGTTTAGAAGAGATTTTTGAAGTGATTCAGGAGGTAAAATCGACTCCCAAAATCGTTGCCCGAATTCACAGCGGCGATCCCTCCATCTATAGCGCCCTTCAAGAACAAGTTGATTGGTGTGAGAAAGAAGGAATAGAGTTGGAGGTGATCCCCGGTGTGAGCTCTTTCCAGGCCGCTGCCGCAAGTCTCAAACAGGAATTGACTCTTCCGGGTGTATGCCAAACCCTAATCCTGACCAGGATCTCGGGCAAGACCGAAGTGCCTATCAAAGAAGACTTGCAAAAGTTAGCAAAAATTAAAGCGACGATGGTCATTTTCTTAAGCGTTCAGGAAATTGACAGAATCGTGGACAAGTTAACAAGAGAATATAGGCGGGATACCCCAGTAGTGGTAGTCGAAAGGGCCTCCTGGTCGGAAGAACGAAAGATAGTTGGAACATTAGAAAACATTGCCAAAAAGGTTAAAGAGGCAGGGATTAAACGTCAGGCTTTGATTATTATCGGTGATGTCCTAAGGAGGACTTATCGAAAGTCTAAGTTATATGATAAGAATTTTGAGCATGGTTTTAGAAAGAAGAAGGGATCATGAAGATAGCCATTATTGCTATTACCGAGGAAGGGAGAAAGACCGCACAAAAACTTGTAAGCTCTTTTAAAGAAAGTGAATTCTATTTCCCTTCTCATCCACATTCTCTTAAAGGCATGGTTGAGGAGATTTTTAATCGTTTTGATGGAATTATCTTTGTCATGTCTTTAGGAATTGTGATTAGGGTGATCGCGCCATATCTTAAGAATAAATATATCGATCCTGCTGTGGTGGTGGTTGATGAAAGTGGACGATTTGCGATCAGCGCTCTTTCTGGGCATGAAGGTGGAGCAAATAAATTGGCCGCAGAGGTTGCCTCTTTTCTAGGCGCCGAACCAGTGATTACTACCGCTTCAGAGGCAAAGAAAAAGATAATTGTGGGAATTGGATGTCGAAGAGAGACTACAAAGCAAGAAATTGTCAAAGCGGTAGACTTCGCCTTAAGGAGAAGGAAGTGTTCTTTAAGTGAAGTAAGATGTATTGCTACTATAGATTTGAAAGAGAATGAATTGGGTTTAAAAGAGGCCTGTTTGGAATTAGGGATTCCCTTAAGGGTTATACCACTTGAGGTGGTAAAAAACTTTAAAGGTCTATATCAAAGGTCATCTTTCGTAAAGGAAAAGATAGGTGTAGAAGGTGTGTGTGAACCTTGCGCGTTATTAGCAGGGAGGAGGGCAAAATTAATACTAAGAAAACAGATCTTAAACGGAATAACTGTAGCTCTTGCCAAGGAGAATTAAATATAGTTGGCATTGGCCCTGGAAATACAAGTCACTTAACTCAGAAGGCCCGGAATGCTATAAACGCCTGTCAGCTTATAGTTGGTTATAAGACTTATATAAAACTTCTGGGTAATTTGGCGGATAACAAAGACATCTTTTCTTCCGGGATGACCCAAGAGATGGAAAGGGCCAAGTATGCTATAAAAAAGACACGAGAAGGGAAAAACGTTTGCCTTATTTCAAGTGGGGACCCTGGCATCTATGGCATGGCAGGAGTAGTGTTAGAGCTTTCAACTAAAGAGGACGAAAACAAAATTAAAATAGAGATTATCCCTGGCATTATGGCTGCCTCGAGTTGTGCCAGTCTTTTAGGGGCGCCCTTGATGAACGATTTTGCGGTCATCTCTTTAAGCGATCTTCTAACCGATCGCAGATTAATCGAGGAAAGGATTGAGTCGGCTTGTAAAGGCGATTTTGTGATTGTCTTCTATAATCCGAAAAGTAAAAAAAGGATAAAGCCTCTTGAAAGGGCCTGGCAGATTCTTATGAGACGGAAGTCACCCCAAACTCCCATAGGAGTCGTACGAAATGCTCAAAGAATTAACGAAGAAGTAATCATTACTTCCTTGAAGAATATGCTTTCATTAAAACAGATCGATATGGGGACGACGATCATTGTCGGTAATTCCAAGACTTATGTAAAGGGTAAATATATGATTACTCCTCGGGGATACGAATTTAAGAAAAGGGAAAACGGATGAGATATTATCCCATTAATCTGAATATAAAAGGAAAGGTTTGTGTTGTGATTGGCGGAGGTAGGGTGGCAGAAAGAAAGATAAAAAATATTCTCCTTTGCGGAGGTAAAGTAAAAGTAGTCAGTCCTGAATTGACCGATCTGTTATCAGAAATGGTGAGGCGAAGGCAAATCGATCATATTCGATGTGATTATCATCCTGGTTTGTTAAAGGGAGCATTTTTAGCTTATGCGGCCACGTCCAATCGGAAAGTCAATGCTCAGATAGCAAAAGAGGCAGCACGATTGGGTATTCTGGTTAATGTGTGTGATTCAGCCAAGGAATCCACTTTTATTTTACCCGCAGTATTGAGAAAGGGAGGAATCACCCTCAGCGTTTCTACGGATGGTATTTCTCCTGCAAAATCAGTAAGCATAAGAGATAGGTTGAAAAAGCTTTCTTTTGGGAAACTCTAATGCTTCATTTAAGAGGGATTAAAGACTTTGTGAGAGAGGGGTAGATTGGAATGCAACGAAGAAATAAAGGGATGGTATATCTTGTGGGAGCGGGACCTGGTGATCCTGAATTAATTACCGTCAAGGGCCTGAAACTTCTTCAAAAGGCAGATGTGATTATTTATGATTTTCTTATTGATAAGCAGTTACTCTGTTTTGCGAGGAAGGATGCAGAACTCATTTGTGTGGGAAAAACATCTTCACATCATTCGATAGAACAGGATGAAATAAATAAATTACTTGTAGAAAAGGCTAATCGAAATAGTATAGTCGTCCGTCTGAAAAATGGCGATCCCTTTATTTTTGGTCGCGGTGCGGAAGAAGCCCTCTTCCTGGCAGAACAAAACATTCCCTACGAGGCAATTTCAGGTGTCAGTTCCGCAATCGCCGTTCCAGCTTCTGCAGGAGTGCCATTAACCCATCGGGATTATGCCTCATCCGTGGCGATCATAACCGGCCACCGAAGAGACGATGGAGAGGTCAAAGTCGTTAACGCAGATACCCTTGTATTTTTAATGCCCGTTGCCAATTTAGGGAGAATCGTCCAGAAGCTATTTGAAGTGGGGAAGAGTCCTGAAACCCCTTGCATATTGATCGAAAGAGGAACCATTCCTGGCCAGAAGGTTGTCCAGGGAAATCTGGGGAATATTATAGAAAATTCGAAGGCGGAGGGGATTAAGCCGCCTGCCGTCTTCGTCGTGGGAGAGACCGTTCATCTGAGATATCGGTTGAATCAAACCCGGTTCTCTGAGGAAGGTTGATCGGACGGTCTCTTGCTCTCTCAACGGTCGACCTGAAAGGCGAAACGTGAACCAGCCGCTTCTTAAGAATTATCGGGGAAGATTTCCGTTCAAACTGGCCACGACCTCTTATATCTATCCTGATTCAATCCTCCCGAACATAACGAGACTCGGTCCTTTTCTGGACGAGATTGAACTGGTCCTTTTCGAAAGTGGGGAGCAGGAGAATATCCCCGATGATCTCGAGATCGACGGACTATTGACCCTCTCCGATCTCCATGGGGTGGGGTTCAATGTCCACCTTCCTATAGATATATCCCTTGGCGATGAAAGCGAGGGAACCCGATCCAAAGGGATTTCCGCGGTAAAAAAGG
>DYHU01000594.1 GCA_020724025.1 Syntrophorhabdus sp.
CTTTTTTAAGGATGAGGACCTTTGTTTTTTTTGCGGCATAGGCTGAACCGGAGCGAGGTTGATTATCGAAGAGGGCCATCTCACCGAAGAAGTTCCCCTTCTCTATCATCGCGATGGTTTTCTCTTCCTCGCCGGGCTTATCCAGAAATCTCTTGATGGCGATCTCCCCCTCCGTTACGATATAGACGGAGTCCCCTGCGTCCCCTTCCCGAAAGACGATCTCATCTTCTTGGAACTCTCTTTCAGTGATGACCCTCGATAATTCGGTCAGCAATTCATCCGAATAATCTTTAAAGATTTCGTAATCCCTCAGGTTCCCCATATGGCCTCTAAGGTGTCATTCCCGTGCAAGCGGGAATCCAGAATAAAAATAGAAATGCCTGGATTCCTTCTTTCGAAGGAATGACTTGCAATAGCAAATTCCTGACCAAGGTTTCTTTTCGTATCATGAGGATGTCACTTCACACAAAATCACGGTGATATTGTCAAAACCTCCACGGGATTTGGCTCGTTCGATCAGCCCCTCCACTTTTTGAGGGAGAGATAGAGGAAGAGAAAGGACCTCCTGAATCGAAGCCTCATCGACCAAATCGGTTAAGCCATCCGAACAGAGCAGGAAGAGGTCGCCCGGATGGCTTTTCCCTCTTATGAGATCAACCGCCAGCGTCTCCTCTGTGCCGACCGCCCTGAGAATCACATTCTTTAAGGAATGTCCTCTAACTTCTTCCTGAGTGATCAGACCCTGATCGATCTGATCCTGGATCAGGGAGTGATCTCGGGTCAGTTGCCTCAACCGTCCCTGCCGGAGAAGGTAGGTGCGGCTATCCCCTACATGGCCGAGGACGAAAAGTTGATTGTAAAAAGCGATCAGTTCCGCCGTGCATCCCATCCCTTGATGTTGGGGATTTTGCTCGGCATGGTTGAGGATCCTTTCGTTGGAGAGCCGGAAGGTCTCCTGGACCCCTTCGAGAGCCTCCTGCTCGGAATGGCTTTCTCCCCGGGAGAAGACCTCCAGAGCGGTATCGATAAAGATCCGGCTGGCCACTTCTCCTGCAGCCTCTCCACCCATTCCATCGGCCAGGACAAAGAGCCCCTTCTTCGATTGGATGGCGAAGGCATCCTCATTATTCAAGCGTTTGAGGCCGATATCCGACTTGCCATAGGAGGTGAGGTTGAGCATACTTTTAATATACAAGAATCTCACAGGATTGGAAACCATAATTTTTCTTGACCTCAATAGCCGATCAAGTATAATTGAGGTGATCCTTCATGACGGGGGCGTCACCCTCGAACCATGAAAATTTGCAAGTATTATCCTCCCCCTTGATGGGGGAGGATTGAGGTGGGGGTGAATAGGGTGTCTTCCCCCTCACCCCCTCCCTCTCCCACCAAGGGAGAGGGAGATAATAGGGTTATTTTCTGAGCAACATATGAGCAAACAGCCTCCTGTGATCGTTGTTCAACTCTTCCATATCAAGGGCCCCATTCCCA
>DYHU01000595.1 GCA_020724025.1 Syntrophorhabdus sp.
TTCACCCCCGGACAAGGAAACAGATGGAGACATTCGGATTGAAGCAGAAGGTGGAGAGCGTAAAAGGGCTACGGCTCTCGAACCCCATCGGTTACCATGACACCATCGGGCTCGTCGAAGAGGCTAGGTTTGTGCTTACGGATTCCGGTGGGCTCCAGGAAGAGACGTCGTATCTCGGGGTGCCGTGTTTGACCCTGAGGCCGAACACCGAGCGTCCGGTCACCATCACCCAGGGAACAAACAAATTGACCTCCCTTGAAGCATTGGACCGGGATTTCGATTATCTCCTGAACGGCCACCAACCGGTTGGAAAAATTCCGGAATTGTGGGACGGCAAAACCTCCGAAAGAATCGTTGAGATTCTTGCGAAATTATAAAAACATCTGTTTATTGTGTTTATTGTATCTATGATTTCAAACTAAGCGGACCAAGTAATGGATGTAATGGAGAAAATAAAGGAGAATGTTAAAACTGGACATTACCGGTTTACCTTTCATGGATTCGAACGTTGCACAGAACGAAAAATATCGCCAAATGAGATAGAAGATGTTATAGTTTCAGGGGAGATCATTGAGAATTATCCTCAGGATAAATATGGCCCAAGTTGTCTTATATTTGGCATCACTAGGACTGGGGCAGTGCTTCATGTGCAGTGTTCAGTAGATCCCGTATGGATTATCACTGCATATGATCCAACACTGAATCCAGAAGAATGGGAAGAGGACTTTAAAAGGAGACGAGGAAAGCCATGAAATGCGCAGTTTGCCAAAATCAGATGTTTGCGAAGGTGGGCGAGATTGATTTAAGAATTGAGGGAAGGCTCTATTTAGTCAAGAATGTTTCATATGAAGAATGTCCGTTCTGCGGTGAGAAGGTTCTTACGCCTGATGTCGCAAAAATCTTGTACAATAAGGTCCAAAGAAAGGATTTTATTGAACAAACGCTTCGTATTCCAGTGGTAGACGGAACCTATGCTTGAGATATTTAATTGTAGGAAGACGAACTTGAGTTGATCCTCGACTCTTGATCCTTTTACTTTATGTGTTTGACCTGTAGCCCGCAACCCGTAAGCCGTACCATGCCTTCTTCTGAAAACTTAAAGACTGTAACACTTAAGCTCCTGGAGTATTGTCAAGTAAATGACTGGGCGGGCTATGACCCTTACGACGCCCTTAACAGCAAAGTCTTCAACGCTCTTCCTTTTCTTAACTTCAGACTGCCTCGACTTGCTCACACCCAGATATTGAAGAGGTGCCCGTTCAATTTGCGACCGCTGCTACTGATACCCAAGACGCAAAATCCCAAAGGATTGGCGCTTTTTTGCTCAGCCTTGATAAAACTGTCGGCTTTAAGCTTTAAAGAAGCAGAAGCAAATATTCCGAGGGTTATGGACAGGTTGATTCAACTTAAAACCCCTGACCAATCCTATTATTGCTGGGGATATAATTTTGACTGGCAGACAAGGTCCTTGCTTGTGCCAAAATAT
>DYHU01000596.1 GCA_020724025.1 Syntrophorhabdus sp.
TCTTGTTTCAATTTCCGCTCTTCCTGAGTCAATAGAATATCGAACATGACCTCTCTCTCCCCCTTGTATGAAATTTTCCGCTATAATAAACTGCTGATATGAATTCTTTACCCAAAACCCATAAAGAATCAAGAGGATTTTTTAATTGACAGAGGAGAGAGATAAATTGAATAATGAGGGTATGCACTTGACTCCTGTTCAATTTTTAAAAACCAAATCTTTTCAAATACTTATGCCGAAATGGCGACATAAACTCAAAAAACCAGAAAAAATCATTATAAATCAATGAATTAGGATAAATTTACCGGAGTCAAGTGCATACCCTCATTTGAATAATTTATAACACTTTAGCTGTTTGAAAAAGAGGCCTGGTCAAGGTACCGTGATATCCCAAATCCCCCTCAATCCCCCTTTGCCCCGTTGTCTACGGGGAAAAAGATTACCAAAGGGGGAATCCCGCCTTTGGCAGGACTCCTCCTTTGAAAAAGGGAGGCGCCGCCGTCCAGAGCCGCACTGTTCACGCCAAGCCGAGCAGTGGGACTTTGGCGCCGGACGGTTGGGAGGGATTTTAAGAAGTTTTTTCAAAAACCTATATTGTTTCAATAATCTTTGGTGAAGATGGACTACCTGAGGAGAGAAAACATGAAAGAGACGATCAAGAATAAGGCAAAAGAGTTGGGGGCGGATCTCGTTGGTTTTTTGAATTTGAGGGACTACAAGAGTCCACGTTCCCCCAACCCTCTTCGTTACCTCCCATCGGCCAGGTCCATTGTCGTTTTGGCCTTTAAGCCCCTTGCAGGCGCCTATCGTTATCAGGAGAATACCTGGAGCAAGATGCCATCCTATCTTTACAGTATGGAAGCCGCTGGAAATACAGCGGCTTACCATCTGGGAAGGTTTATGGAAAAGCAATTCGGGGCGGAATCTTTCCTGGTACAGGCTCATCGGCCCTTCGAAATCGATGAAGAGACCTTTCGTTCTCCCATCGGGAGTGTCTCACTTCGCCATGCGGCTGTTCAAGGTGGATTGGCGGTCTAGGGGAAGAATACCCTTGCTCTCACCCCTCAATATGGACCCCGTGTCATGTTTCTCGGTCTTCTCAACAGTCTCGATCTGGAATCCGATCCACCTCTCGAGTGGTACGATCCCTGCAGCACCTGCGGATATGATTGCAGGGAAACTTGTCCTGGCAAGGCATTTACCGAAGATGGACGTGCCTTGAGCCATCGTTGTGTGCGGGTGAGCCAGCCCGACGATGTGGGAAACTTTATGCGCTTTTTGATTGAAATGGCAGGGAAACCTTCAATGGAAGAACGGCTGGAGATGATGAAGTCTCCGCGTTTTTTCCGCCACCTCCAATATCTCCAGTTTTTTATCCACTATCATTGTGATAACTGTACCCGATATTGTCCTGGAGACCTTGCAGGTCCGGTTAAAAAGTAAAGATTTCAATAAGATACAAATTGCCTTGCTATTTGGCTGGGAA
>DYHU01000597.1 GCA_020724025.1 Syntrophorhabdus sp.
TTATTAAGACCCTCGAGAAATCGAAATGTCAATAATCAGGTCTGACCCCAGCGGCCCCCTCAACAGAGCAAAAAGAAGTGCTGCTGCCATCATCATTCTTGCCGCTTTCATCTGGCTCATCTATCCCACGGAGATTGCACAGCCGCAAGGGCAGCGCGGAGATGTTTGTGAAAAGAGGAAAGGGCTGGTCATTCTTGTCGAGTTCCCGGATATTGTCCCTCCGGTGGACGAGGATTTTGTCAGGGACCGTTTCAAGAAGCTTGACTTCTATGTACGAGAGATGTCCTACGGGAAGGTATGCACTGACGTCGATATCACAGGATGGCACCGGCTCCCTGATTCCGTTAAGCGGTATGCCATCTCTCCGGCCAATCTTAAGGTCGACAAATCACGTGTCGTAAAATTGATACAGAATGCCATTGATGCCGCAGACGGGAAGAATGATTTTTCTCGTTATTCTTTTATTGTTCTATTTCTTGGTGCCCCTTTCAAAGAATACGGCATGGTAGGGCTCTGTGGATATCCGGGTATGCTCGGATGGAAACAGGATATGGTGTTCAAGACCCAAAGTGGGCAGATTCTTCCAGGCGGAGTTGCGATCTTCACTTATCAGGCGCACCTTGGCACGCTTTTTCATGATGTCGCCCATATCTGGGGAGGCGTGAGCGCCGGGAGAAGAGGATTGCCCTGCCTCTACGACCATGACATTCAGGCAAAACATCCCACAAGAGAGACCGGTTTTGAAGAAGCGCTGATCAACATGGGCTACTGGGACCCACTCTCCTGCCATTTCTATAAGCGGAATATTCCGCCGCCGGGCCTCTCATCATGGACGAAGTTAAGACTTGGCTGGATCGCACAGGAAAAGGTACGGGTGGCGGATCCGAAGCAGAACAGTGAAATTGTGCTTGGCCCACTTGAGGACGGATCATCAGAAACGCTCGTGATAAAAATCCCGATTACAGGGTCGAAATTTTATCTCGTCGAGAACCGCCAGCCGATTGGCAGTTTTGATCCCCACCTCCCGGGTAAAGGCGTTCTGATCATGGTTGCGGACGATAGCATTGAAGAATGCAGGAATGGGAAATCACCGGTCAGGTTGATGAATGCAGACCCGGCTGTCACACATCTCCAGGGGGCCGCCTTCGACCTCCCGGGGAAGGGAGTGTTCACCGACAAGAAAAACCGAATCGAGATCAGGATCGTCGAAAAGATAGGTGACTTGTACAGGATCCGTATCAGCAAAATAAGGTAGAGTAGCTTTTCCGGTGCCGTGACCAGTTTAGGGGAGAGAGGCACTTAACAACTTTTTGCATAGGAGATACGTCAGTGAAACTATCGTTTAAATATGTCTCTCTTGGGATCGTGGCTCTTGCGAGTTTCTTTGTCACGGTCGGTGCAGATGCCGCAGAAGTCCTGGGGAAGAAACCCCGCTATCTGTTATTTGGAACGAGTTCGGTTCAAAACGAGCAGGCCATTCTGAAAA
>DYHU01000598.1 GCA_020724025.1 Syntrophorhabdus sp.
TTGAGCCAGAGGTCAACGCCTGATATAAGCATCTTGGCAATTTCCATGTCGTAATTAACCAGATAAACAATTTTGATATCATCTTTTAGTTGATTCGAAACGGCAAATACCCTCTTAATCAATTCCTTTCCCGGCCAATCTTTTGGATGTGCCTTTCCGGCAAAAATGAACTGTATCTTTCCTACCTCTCTCGCGATGCGTCTGAGCCTTTCGATATCTGAAAATATTAAATCCATTCGTTTATAAGGCGTCGCTCTTCGAGCAAATCCTATCGTAAATGTATCATACTCCATTCCGATGTTCGTTTCCTTATTGACATAATCGATGAGTAACCTTTTTGACGCTAAATGGGCCTCCCAGATCTCTTGCTTGGGGAGGCCTAAGCTGTATCTTAATGTAAAAGAGTCGATGGCCCAACCTGGGATGTATTTATCGTAGAGTTTTTTAAAACTGTCCGAAGTCCAGGTATATGAATGGACCCCATTGGTAATGGAATCAATCGAATATCCCGGAAACATTCCTCTTGAAACCTCACCGTGTTTTTTGGCCACGCCGTTTACGTAATGGCTTAAGTTCAGAGCAAGGAATGTCATGTTTAAATGGTCATCGCCTGCAAGCATTTTGATGATTTCCAAAGGCAAATATTCTCTCAGAACATTTTTAACCAAATCATAGGAAAAACGATCATGACCAGCGGAAACAGGAGTATGGGTGGTAAAGACACAAGACCTTCTCACCCGTTCAAAATCCCATCCGGCCTCTTCATTCTCCTTGGACTCCCTTAAAAGTTCCAGGACCAATAAACCAGCATGCCCCTCATTCATATGATATTTCTTGATCTCCGTGTAACCCAACTTTCGAAGCATCCTTACCCCGCCTATCCCTAAGATAATTTCCTGGGCAAGCCTGTATTTTTCGTCCCCGCCATAAAGGTGAAAGGTGAGCCCCCTGTCAAAGTCACTGTTCTCTTTTAGATTCGTATCCAGAAAGATGACCGGCACCGAATATCCGGTTACTCCGGAAATATCAAATTGCCAGGCCTTCACTTCAACGGATCTCCCCTCGATCTGGACTTCGACCTTCTCTGATAGAGGCTTTAAAAAGTCATCGGGATTCCAGAAGACGGGTGATTCATACTGATTACCTTGGCCATCCAATTTTTGGTAGAAATAGCCTTTTTCATACAATAATGTGACCGCAACAATAGGCGCTTTTAAATCGGCGCAGGATCTGAGAGTGTCGCCCGCCAGGATGCCCAAACCTCCGCTATACGTGGGCATCCTCGAATCAATGGCAATCTCCATAGAAAAATAAGCGATAGTTCTTTCCTTCTCGACGCCTGGGGCAACAATAATACCTGCCAGATGCACATATTTTTCAGGGTCTTTCTCAAATAGATTTTTGCAAAAGTCAGAACAAAAATAGTAGGTCTGGCCATTATGGATAGATTTCAGCCCTTCTTCCTTAACCGTCATCCCACAAAC
>DYHU01000599.1 GCA_020724025.1 Syntrophorhabdus sp.
AACGGGAATCCAGAAGGGTTTATCTTTAAAATAGTATTAAGAATCGCTCAATTTAACCCTCAATTAAATCCCAGGGGGCATCCGGTGGCTGTTCGCCAATCTCGAGGCGATCTCCGTCACACACTGGGCTGCCTTGGAACGGTAGTTCTCCAGAACCAACGGCCTTCTCTTTCGTATGGAGTTTCCCACATCCTGATCATAGACGATGTAACCCAGATAGTGGAGGTGAATGCCGAAGTACTTCTGGCAGGCGCTACGAATCGAAAAACCGATTTCAATATCCTTCTTTGAACGAACCTGGTTCAAAATGAGATTGGGATGAAAGGTCGCGGCTTCCTCGACCATCTTCCGGGCATCGTCTTCACTGATGCGCCTCACTTCTCTCAGGAGTTCATAAGGGGTGCGGATGCCTGCCTCGTTCTGCCGGTCCATCGCTTCATCGATCAGGCTCTTGGCCGAATAGGAGGAGACTGCCTGTCTCAGTCTCCGATAGAAAGCGCTCTTTAAAAACCGGTAGGTATTTTCGATTGAAGTGGGTTCGGGGGTCACCACCAGGATTCCTCCGTCCGACATCAGAAAGAAGTCCAGAACGCTCAGGGCATTGCCTCCACCCAGGTCAACCAGAATATAATCGCTCTCCAGG
Source organism: Syntrophorhabdus sp. (assembly GCA_020724025.1). Next base: position 644 of record DYHU01000599.1, read on the forward strand.
GATTTAATGGAACGCAGAAGCTTCCTTTTCTGGACGCTCTTCGCATCGGCGGCATTAAGAAGGTCCTGCGCTCCTGTCAAGAGCTGGAGATTGGGGACTCCGGTGTGAATAAGCACATCTTTGAGATGGGAAACCCTCTTTTTGATGAAGTCGGAAAGGGAGGGAACCGACGGAAGAATGCCCAGAAAGGTATGAAGGTTGGCCCCTCCCAAATCGGCATCGATGAGGATGACCCGGGCACCCAATTTTGAGAGACAGATTCCTAGATTGGTGGTGATAAAACTCTTTCCGCTTCCCCCCTTGCCACCCCCAATTGTCCAAATGACTTTCTGATGATGATCTCGGGTCATACTTGTTGGATACGCCTTCTCAACCTATTGCCAAATCCCATCAATCTTTGTATGGCAATGGTGGCATTCCCCTCCCACCACATCATTCTTGACCACCCTAAAACCCATTCTTTGGATCACGTTCCGCCCACAATGGGGACAGAAAGTATCCTCCCCTCCTTGCCCGGGGATATTGCCGCAATAGACATATCGGAGCCCTGCCTTTATTCCAATCTCCCTTGCCAGGTGAAGGGTTGCGGCAGGGGTTCTTGGAAGGCTGAGCATTTTGTAGGTGGGATAGAAGGCGGAGAGATGCCATGGAACCTCTGGACCTAATGACAACACGAATTGAGCGATCTCCTCAAATTCTCTTTCCGAATCGTTCAGGGTCGGAATGACCAGGGTGGTGATTTCTACCCAGATTCCTAACTCTTTCATCAACTTCAGGCTTTCGAGAACGGGCTTGAGCTTCGCTCCGCACACCTCCTTATAAAA
>DYHU01000600.1 GCA_020724025.1 Syntrophorhabdus sp.
GCTTCTCCGGTCTTGTAATTGAGGGCATAGAGCCTTCCTTTTCCTTCGCTGAGGAAACAGGGATCTCCCGGGTCACCGAATTCCGGCGTAAAGGTGGTGTAATAGATTACCCCGTAAAAGAGGACCGAGTTGGAAAGAGATTTTTCTCCGGCGTTCTGGTCCAGTTTGATATACCAACCATTTTTTGTGCTCAATGCGTTCAGGATGGTTGTCTTCTGAGTTGAAGTCGTATTGGGATCCTGCAACAGGTCCTCTGTAATATCGGCCAGATCATTTTCGGCTAATACGGTCGAAGGATTTTTGTCTTTTATGGCATAGAGCCTGTTTACAGCACTTGTTGATTTAGGGGCTTCCCGGTCGCCCGTTCCGAAAAAGAGCATCTCGTAATTCCCCTTTTCAAGAGAAACATCAGGGGGATAAAAGATCTTCCGCTTATTGCTTGAACCCGGATTGGAATCGAAGATGATCTTGGCTGTCCAGTTGGCCGGATCCGGATCTCCGATATCGAATCGCCATACCTGCCCGCCCATATCCCCGACATAAAACCGATCAATCTTCCCATCGCCATTCGTATCCACTCTTGCAATGTCGCTGGGGATCGAATATTTCATGTTAGCATTTTGGGCACGGGAGTAACTCCACAGGAGACCGCCTGTTAAGACATCGATGACATAGACAGCCCTTCCCTTAGTATCATCGGCGGTCACAGGGATGTTGTCCTGGTTCACATCATATCCCCCTCCGATAATTGCCACCCACTTCTCTCCGGATCCGTATTTGATCTTTCCCAGTTGCGGAGTGCCCCAGGTCTGGCCCAATTCTCCGAATCCTGTGGTCGAAGGATTGATCTCCCAGAGAAGCTTGGGAGAATCCGGGGTCTTAACATCGAGAGCGAAATACCGGTTTCCTCCCCTGCGGAGGCCGAAGATGAGGATGGCCTTCTCCAGAGTTCCATCCGTCTTCCTCTCCAGGTAGACCCTCGGAGCTCCATCGACCATAAACTGGAGAGCCTCGCCGGTCAAATTTTTCAGATTGGGGAGAAAGTTGGGAGGAATAAATGCCCAGAGCTCCTCTCCCGTTTCATTATCAAAGGCATGGAGCATCCCGTCATTTGCACCGGCGAAGACCATGGATTGAGATCCAAGGGTCGTGCCGTAGTGTATGACCACGGGTCTGGAATGGATAAATGATCCTAAAATCCACTCCCTCTTTTCGGAGTAGTTGCCATTCATATTTTCATCGTAAGAATCAAACCCATGTATGAAATTGACGACTTTATCCCTTCCTGTCGTGTCTCCGCTTGAGAGGCCCAACAGGGCAGGAGTAATGGCGCTGTTGGATAAATTAAAGGCATTCGAGGAATCGTAGAGATTGGAACTGGTACCCAGGTAGGTGTAAATGTTTCTCGAGGTGGACCTGTTTTTAAGGATCTCGCCCAATCCTCCTTTTTCCACATCCTCTCCGTC
>DYHU01000601.1 GCA_020724025.1 Syntrophorhabdus sp.
CCCATTCAAGCCCATTCAACTCTCCTAATCACTTGCTTTTGGTCAAACGATGAGATATCTTAGTTGACAAGGAGGCTGGGATTCGATTCATGTCAAAAGGGGCGATCCTATTTTTCGCCTTTTTTCTCTTTCTTTCCGGGTGTTCAACCAGAATGACGGTCCAACCTCCTTCTCCACTCCCCTCCATAGAGCCCCTCACCTATCCTGATGAATATTTTTCCGGCATCCCCGTGGAAGAAAAAGTGACGGAGATAGTTGAGAAGGTAGAAAGAAAGGAGGAGGAAGAAAAGACTAAGAAACATGAGGTGGTTCATCTCACAGCCGTCCCCATGCCAGCAGAGCCTCCAAAAGAATCCTTAAGCCTTCCTGACATCACCGTCTCCCATCTCTTTCTCAAACAGAAGAGGGGGCTGATTGCCACCCTCACCAATATTGGGTCAGCTCCATTTCCAATGGATAGCGGAAGTTTGAGTCTATTTGTTGATGGTCGATTGGAGAAGAGTTATGCGTTAAAAAGCCTTTCAGATCAGGTTCTCCTCCAACCCCAGGAGAGCATTAGCCTGTCCACACCATTTACGCTTTTCGGCCGACATGAGGTGGAGGCAAGGGTTGATACTCCAGTGGAACTGAGAGAGTTGGACAAAGAGAATAACCAGTTGAAGAAGATACTCGAAGGGCTTCCCATTGGTCCGGATATCGTGATCAGGGATTTTCATTTGACAGAGGATCTGGAACTCAGTATCATGCTCTCCAATACCGGGGAGGCGGACCTCCGGAAGGGTGTGACCTTCCGGGTTCGTATCTATTTGAACGACCGGAAAATTTCAGATTTTGACCATTTCATTTCAGAGGAATTAAAGGCTCATTCTGGAAATCTTTACCTCCTTTCGCCTCCGTATCGGATCAGCATTAAGGGGATCTCCAGGGTGAGGGTCTCCCTTACCCCCAAGCTCCGATCGGATGACATCCGTTTAGAGAATAATACTCTCGAAAGGAGGTTCATTATCTTTCCCTTTCAGATTGGAGCACAGGGAAGGGAGCAGTTCTCCTTTTTTGTTCCCTCCCCTCCATGGAGGGGTGAGGAACCATCAGAGAAGATAAAGTTAGAGGCGAGGTGGGAAGGAAGCGGCGCTCCGCTCAAACTTTCTTTCGGGGGATCGGACGATGCCAGGAATCTCCCGGATGTTTCAGGGAAGAGTCCGCTTAAAGTCGAATGGCCCATGCCCGCCGGTGAAACTCAGCGGGAGAGCCACTGGAGGGTCTCAGTGACCAACCCCATTGAGAATAGAGTGGAGGGGCATCTCATCATACAACACCCCTAACCTGGCATTGCCGGAACCAAATCCCGCCCTGGCGGGAAAGTTGAAAAAATCCGAAACAGAGAAATTAAACTCTATCCAAAGATATTTGAAATTTCCCTCCTCAACTTCCTCCCCCTTCGATGGGGGAGGATTAAGGTGG
>DYHU01000602.1 GCA_020724025.1 Syntrophorhabdus sp.
CTGCGGAAGCAGGAATCCAGGGGTTTTAGATTCTGGATTCCCGTTTTCACGGGAATGACATAAGTGGAGGCTTTTTCAAAGACCTAAATTGATACGATTATTGAAATTTTCACTTAAGGAGGAGAAATGGGGTTCCGTTATACCATGATTGGCGCCGCCATATGCATCTTCATCTTCTACTTTGGCCTCTTGGCCTCACTCCTCTTCTCCGCAAGCCTGAAAGGGTTCTGGGAATCACTGGTCCATCCTTCTACCCTCTTCTCCATCCGGCTGAGCCTCATCGCCGCCACCGTTGCAACCTTCTTTGCCGTGGCCATCGGCCTCCCTTCAGCCTATGCCCTCTCCCGCTTCCAATTCAGAGGAAAACAGATCGTGGATACCTTTCTCGAAATTCCGATCATCATGTCCCCCATTGCCCTGGGCGCCTCGTTCCTTGTCTTCTTTAATACCCCCTTAGGAGAAGCCATTCAGAGAAAGGGGATTTTCTTCGTATTTGAATTTCCAGGCATCATCCTCGCCCAATTTGCTACCATTGCAGGGTTGGCAACCCGATTGATGAAAGCCTCCCTGGATGAAATTTCTCCCCGATATGAAGCGGTGGCTCGCTCTCTCGGATCCTCTTCATGGCAGGCCTTTTATCGAGTCACCCTTCCCCTCTCCTTCCGGGGGCTTTTAGCTTCGGTCATCCTCTCCTGGGCGAAGGCCGCGGGTGAATTCGGAGCCACGGTCACCCTTGCCGGCGCCATGCCCGGAAAGACCGAGACCATGCCCATTGCTATCTTTACAGCTCTGGCCTCAGCCAATATAGAGAAGGCCATTGTTTTGATCCTCATCCTCGTCTTCCTGGGGTTGGTCGCCCTCTACGCTGTCCGATTTACAGGGAAAATATTCCGTTATGATTAAGATTGAAGGACTCACCATTCTTCTCGGAACTTTTCGTATAACGGACCTCAATGTCGAAATTGAGGAAGGGGAGTTTCACTTTCTTCTCGGCCCCACGGGAAGCGGAAAAACCCTGATCCTCGAATCAATCATCGGACTGCATAAACCCAAAAAAGGAAGGATATCGATTGGCGAAAAGGAGGTTCAAAACCAACCTCCTGAACGGAGAGAGATCTCTTATGTGCCTCAAGATCTGGCTCTCTTCCCGCATTTAAGTGTGAAGGAGAATATCCTTTATGGAATTAGAGCCAAAAATCACTCCTTAAAAACCTATGAGGAATATGTCGGGTCTCTCATTCAAGTCATGAGGGTTGGACATCTTCTCGAACGATACCCGGCCAATCTCAGCGGAGGGGAGAAGAAACGGGTGGCCCTTCTCAGGGCGCTGGCACCAAAGCCAAAACTCCTCCTTCTCGACGAACCCCTTTCCGGCCTGGACCCCTCCATCAAATTTGAGATTCAGCAACTCTTAAAGACCCTCCACGCCTCCTTTCATCCAACGGTTTTATCTGTTTCCCA
>DYHU01000603.1 GCA_020724025.1 Syntrophorhabdus sp.
AGGTCTTGAAGGGCAACCCGTTCGATTCTATTACACCATTGCCCCGCTGTGTGGTCTGACCCCTTCTGAAGAGATCATGGCTCCAAGCAATGATGAATTTGCGTCCTTGTTAAAGGACCCGAGGTGTCTGGGAATAGGGGAGATTTACTGGGGGAACATCTTTCTGGAGGGAAGACAGGGAGAAAGGGTGAGAGAGCTGGCTTCGATCGCTCTCGAAATGGGTAAAAACGTTGAAGGTCACACAGCAGGCGCATATGGGAGAAAACTTCAAGCCTATACCGATTTCGGTGTCTCCTCCTGCCACGAACCTACCACCGAAGAGGAGGTGCTTGAAAGGCTGAGGCTGGGTTATTGGGTGATGATCAGGGAAGGCTCCATTAGAAAAGAACTTCCAGGAGTGGCAGAAGTTTTTAAAAAGAGGATCGATTTCAGAAGGCTCATTCTTTCCACCGATGGCGTGGACCCCGAAGGATTTCTTGAAGAAGGGTGTCTTGATGCCTCAATAAGAAGTGCATTGAAACTTGGCGTTCCACCGGAATTGGTTTATCAGATGGTGACGATCAATGTAGCAGAACACTTCCGCCTTGACCACCTCATCGGCTCCCTTTCGCCGGGAAAGATGGCAGATCTCCTGATCATCCCTTCACCGGAAGATTTTTCGCCCCGTCTCGTGATGTGCAATGGAAAAATCATCTTCAGGGATGGTCAATCCCTGGTCGAACCTAAAAAAGTGTTCTTCCCGGATCATATGTTTCGTACAGTAAAAATTCCAAATTACAGAATTCCATCACTCCCGACCCATGGGAAGGTTAGAGCCATGGAGCTGGTGAGCAGACTTGTGACAAAGGAGAGGATTATTGATCTCGATCAACCCGAGGAGTCCGAAGATGTCATCATGATCTTCGCCCTGGATCGTCTTGGAAATGGAGGACCATTTATGGGCCTCCTTAAAGGATTTGGTCTCCAAAGAGGGGCCTATGGGACGACGATGAGCTGGGATACATCGGATATGATTGTCGTAGGATGTGATCATCAATCGATGAAGACAGTCATCGGGAGGCTCAAAGATATCGGAGGTGGGGGTGTCTATGCGATCGGAGATGAAGTGGTCGCAGAATTTCCTGCTCCCCTCTGTGGACTTATTTCATTAAAACCGATGGAGAAAGTAAGAGATGAGTTAAACCACCTGGAAGAATCCCTGAGAAAGAACGGGGTGAAATGGGAGAAGCCTGCCCTCACCGTGGATACCCTCGGCACCGCCGCCATCCCCCACCTGAGAATCACTCATAATGGTTATGTCAATTTAAAGGACAGGAGGGTTCTCTCCGTTGAGGATTAAAAATAGGAAATGATAAATGGGAAATGAGAAGTGAAAAACCCATTTCCCATTCCTTTTTGATTCATTTAAAAAAAGACGCTGGGGTAGTCGGGGTCGTATTTCTGAAGTGGTTTCTTCTCATT
>DYHU01000604.1 GCA_020724025.1 Syntrophorhabdus sp.
CCTTTTACAAGGACGAGGCCACTCTTTCCATAACTTCCAATCCCAGCCTCCACAGAAGCCTTCTTCAAATCAACGGAACCCACCATTCCATACTTTCCATCAGACATGTCCATGGGGAGGAAAGGGGGGATGGCCAAAGCGCTATATCCTTGGCGCTCCAGGGTCATGGCCAGTTCTTTGGATACGGTTCTTACCTTTTCATAGGTGGCCATGGTGTCGTTCTGCTTGACCTGAAGGTTTTTTGAATCCAAGGCTGCACGGCTGTGGCCACAGGCAATAACCAGAATGGCTTTGGCCGATGGTAAAATATTCAAATCCACTGCACTGGTCTTCATTAAGCTTTCAACGGAGGAGACTCCAACAGCTACGGCCCCCAGACGGATCGCCTTTTTTTCGATCTCCATTTTACCCTCCTTTTATTTGACTCTTTTTAGACGAGGAGGACTCTTCGATGGTCTTCCCTCCTTCTCTTTCTTCCTCTTCAGCACATTTTCATTGAAGAGATTGTTTTTGAGGCTGACGGCATTGATGATGGAGTAGATGATCACCGCCCTCTCCCAATCTTTCGTTCCGTCAAACTGTTCAATCCTTAACCGGTACTTCTCCCTCAGGCCGGACAGGGAGGCCTCATCAAAGGCAAGGATCTGTTCAGCCAGCTTCTCAAGCGCCTTTTCCATAAAAACTCCTCTAAAGGGCCAAATTCAAGATTAGTTTTATGCGTCTTTGGCATGTCATGCCGCACTTGATGCGGCATCCAGTCTCTGTTTTTTCTGGATTCCCGTTTTCACGGGAATGACAGAAAAAGTGCGTCATCAAAGGGCCTTGTTTCAAAGAGCTAAAGTGTTACAATCATCTTAACCTAAACCTTAACCTCGACCTTTTCTTTCATTACGGTGCAAACTTTGTGACCTGATGGGGAGCCTCAAAGGTTTCGTGCAAAGCCCTTATGGCATCCTCCATCTGATCGGCCTCAATTACACAGGAGCAACTGGAGATTGAGGTGCTGATCGCCATCACATTGATCCCGGCCGTTCCCAGGGCATTGAACATCAGACCGGAGATCATCGGCCTCTCCCTGAAGTGGGGACCGAAGACGCTGACCGTCGCCACATTGGGATGGTAGGAGATCCCTCTCGCTTCGATCAGGGGTTTGACCCCTTCCAGAACTTCGAGGGCCGCCTCCAGATTTTTCTGATCGATACAGAAGGTCATATTCCCATTGCCCTCAATGTCGACATTGTGGACGACAAATTCGATATTGATGTTTCGCCCTCCCATTGCATGGAGGATCATCCCCGGAACATCGGGCCGGTCCGGCAAAGAAAGAATGCTCACCGTCGCCAGACCGCTCGCCGCCATGATGCCACCTACTTTGATCTTAGCATTATTTCCCGTTTCCACTACTCCCAGATCCTCCGGTCATCGATCTTTTTGGCCCGGTCCGGAATTCCTCCTC
>DYHU01000140.1 GCA_020724025.1 Syntrophorhabdus sp.
TCTTTGTTCATATCTTTTGTACGATTGAAAAATGTCCGAACAAATTCTGCCTGTTCAGCATTGCTGCTCTCCCAACCTGTAGGACTTGCGTCGCTGTGCCAACCGATTTCTGTGAAAGCAACGGGCTTTGTTGTGCGTGATTTAACTTCAGTATAATAGTCCATCGGAATTTCCGAAGGATTTTTGTAAATCAATCCCGGATACGTTGTGAATGCGATGATGTCTGATTTAGGAAATCTATCAATCAGCAACCACTGTGCTTTGGTCGGGTCATTCGTGCCGCCGAACAAGCCGCCGTTCAGCCCTTTCATTTTCTCCAGTTGGAAAATAGTGAAGACCTTCGTGGCTGCCGACTTCGCCTTCACAGCATCATAGACCTCACTGTAAAACTGGACAAAGGCATCAAAATTTGCAGGTGATTTTTCGTAGAGCGTATTCACTTCGATACCGACGCCAAGATATTTCAGTTTGTATTTGTCAGCGAACGTAGCAGCGCTGTTTCTGTAAATTTGCTTTGTGGAGTCGTCGAGTGGTCTTAAGAGCGCACCTGTTGATTGTGTGAAGAATTGTGCTTCTATCAATGGAATATAGTTATAGGTTGATGCAAGCTCTGCTACCACTGTGGCCCCGCTTCCACTCGTCCGACTCAGTTCGATCCAGTCCCCTGACCACATTACAACCTCGCCTGTCTGTTTTGCCTTTTCAAAAAAATCTGTGAAATCAGCGGACTGAAAACTCTTAGGCGAAAGACTGACACCTTTTAATGTTCTTGCTGTTTGTTCACCATTGCCCGTTATATTTTCCTCCTTTTTACAGCCAGTCTCGCAAAGCGGGATTCCAGTTAGCAGTACCCCAAGAAAAAGGAGTGGTGCGAGGTTTTTTGTTTGAAATCTCACAGCCTTTTGCCTCCTGAAGAATGAGAGTGTGGTGAGTTTTGATTGAATGTTGGGTATTTCACACGCTTGAGCAACCGAACAATCAACTCAATGTCTCGTGGCTCCCGGTGTCGATAGTTCGAGTTCCGATCTCCTTTCTTGAAGTAGATTCTCCGCTCAACACCCTGCTTCCGGAGCAACGGCAAAATCACCGTCTGCACCGCATAGTTTTCTGTCTTCTTTCCGTAGCTCTGACGCTGCTCGTCATCCCCGCCAGACCCGCCCGAACGGCTTTGGCGGGCGGGCAGCGGTCGGGCTGGTTTCGTCGTCTGCCACACCACATCTCCCAACTGCAACCGATTTAAGGACAAGTATTATTCCTGATGTCCCGCCTTTGTGTACAAAAAAAAGACGTTCGCGAGTTTGGGTACTAAGTTGTACAGGTTCATTTTGATCTTCATTTGGATATTCACTCAGAAGGCAATTGCACATAACGTTTGCGGTAACAACGCCGTTGTTTTTGCCGCTGAAAACGACGTGCCCGGAGCCGCTATCAAAAGACTCATTTTCTCGCGGCGAAGGGCACATACCAACACGCGGCAAAAACAATGGAGCGACCACAACTGTTTTCAAACTGCGCTTTAGCATAGCCTATCAAATGAGTGTGCGTCGTTGTTGCTGCTGTAATGTGAAGTGGCGGCAAGTTCTCATCGCTTTCTTTTTTTTGACTTCTTGAGTACATCATCAATCCAACTCAATGCTGCCATCACTGAGGGAAGGCCGATCGTTGGTAATGCAAGTATGGCTACTTGACGGAGTTCCTCCGGTCTCACACCGAGATCCAATGCTTTCCGTACATGAGAATGCACAGCACCTTCCAGCCGTGCACCGATGGATATCCCGAGTTTCACAAGTGCACGAGTGTTATCATTAAGGGGGCCAGCAGCATGGACGGCCTCCCCAAGTTGTTCGTACGCCTTAGCAACTTTAGGATAATCCTTTGAGAATTTTTGAAATCGTTTTGGCGGTTTTGCCATACCTTCTCCTTTCACGAGATCCCAAAATAAAGCCCACTAAACAAGGAAGCCCTCTTTCTCTTAATCAAGAAGAAGGCTTCGTGGATGTGACGCATGTAAAGAATAAACAAGTCATTTACACTCTTACTAGTTTTACTCTCGTATCATAGAACGAAACGCTTCCACCAACAGGGTCGAGTAAGCACGTGTTCTTCAGATAGTCGTCCAATCGCATTGCAGCGTTGGCGTGGACGCCGGTTGCGCGGCGTGGATCCCCCTTGATTTTCTTTCCGTCAACTGTGACGTCAGATGATCCATTCGCCCAATGTCCGTGACCGAGTGAGAATCCGATGATGCCGGGACGAATACCTTCAATCACCTTCACCTTCCCGACCATCGGTTTTTTGGTTCCATTCTTCAAATCATAAACACCCTCGGTGTTCGACTTTGAAGTAAATTTTGCTCTATCACCATCGTTGAATCCAAGCCGCTTCGCATCAACGGAATTCATCAACACAAAGTTTTCTGGACGGATGGCACTTAACCAGTAATCCACGATCGTACGACTCTTGGTCTGTGTGATATCCCGGAAGGTGATCAAGTGCAGATCAAAGCCATCGTTCTCATCGTAAATCTCTTTTCCCTGTACATCAGCAATAGGAAAGTACGCTGCAACTCCTGCCAACTTCTTTCCTGTGATTGCAGATTTTGAATTCACATATTTTTCGAGATAGAGATTGATGAGCTGACCATACTTATTCTTGAACTTATCCCCATCGTACGCCTTGTCAAAATCCTGGAAACGCCCGCCACGGTTCATGACGTAAATGACTTTCTTCCACCATTGGTCGCCGACAATCTTCTTCCATTTTTCAATGTCAAACACAGACCGTGGAAGATGGCGACGTCCTTGCTCGAACTGTTTCAATTCGTTATCGTCAGCATCAGGCACTTCGTCACCCGGCTTATCGCCGGCTGCAATGTTGGCAACCATGCGAAGATAGAAGTCTTCCGGCCGGACAAAGTCTTTTCCTTCACCAAGACCGTTCTTGCCAAAGCCAGGAAGGTTCATATTTTCAGCGATACCTAAGATCATCGACTCCAAAGAAATTGGAAGTTCTTCACCAAAGACTTTTACGGTTTCTGGTATCGGTGCGATAACGGGATTTCGTACCGGCTGTGCTTTCTGCGGGATGCTCGGATGGCTGCCATGAAATTCCCATCGCTCAAGATACGTTACATCAGGGAAGATATAGTCAGCATACATCGACATCTCACCGATCGTGATGTCGTTTGCAATGTAGAGAGGTATCTTATTTACGTCGGCAAGAATCTCGATGTTTGTGTGTCCAGCAGGCAGAGCGTACGGTGCTGCTGCCATGTACGTAAAAAGAACCTTCGTTGGATACGGATACGCATCACCCATTGACGGAATGATTTCTTGATAAATGTCGCTCGCAAACGGATACCACTGTCGTTTAGCGGGATATCCATTGAAAATAGTAGATTCTTCATATTTTACATCGTGCCGTATGATGCTGATACCGAATGGCGCAATCTTTTTCGGATGCATTTTGCCGAGAGAGAAAGGCTGACCTTCCTTTGAACCATCGATGGCATAAGTTGAAGCTTTGATAATACCGCCCTTCCAGTCCCAGTTTCCGATGAGTGCATTGAGCGTATAAACTGCGAGGACATTGTAGAACCCGTTGGTGTGTTGAGAAACACCACGATGAGGATCGGCAACAGCTTTCTTTCCGTGGGAAGTAAATTCCTGAGCAAGCTCGATGATGTCGCTCGCTTTAATGCCGCACATATCAGCCCATTGCTCGATTGTTTTTGATGAAGCAGTTTCATAAACCAACTGCAATCCTGTCTTCACCGCAATTTCACCAACCTTCGTGTTGACGAAAAGATCGCCGGTGACAGCATTCTTTTCATCGTTGGGGTCGAACGCAACAGGTTTTCCATCTTTCAGCACGACAAACGCGTCGAATTCCCATTCCTTGCCGTCTTTGGTTTGACGTTTTTCTTTTTCAGCAAGTTTGATTTCTGAAGCCCTTAGAAACGAGCCATCTTCTTTCACGAGCCACGTACCGTTCGTCCACGATTGTTCGCCTGCCGCAGTTGCTGCCGCTTTGTTGGCATTCTCGAGAAACTTCACATCGAATTTCTTGTTCTCTATTATCCAACGAATCATTCCGAGTGCGAAAGCACCATCAGTTCCCGGCTTAATGGGAACCCACTTGTATGCCTTCGAAGCGATCTTGGAAAAACGTGGATCGACAACCGTAATCTTCACTTTTTTCTCGATAAGATTCTTCATCAGCTTTTTGGCGTGATGCGTGGGTCCATAGCCGCCTTCTATATAGGCTGAACCGATGGCAAGGAGGAATTCAACGTTGCTTGTATCTGCCTGCCAGTAAAACTTTTGACCGCCGGTTAATTTCCCTTCAACGAACTGATCGCTCATTGCTTTTCCAGTGAAGTAGAGAGAACCTTGGCACACGGTTGTATGTCCATGCGCATTCGTCGAACCAAACGATTCGCTGATGAAACGTTTGATAAATTCCGAGCGCCCTGCTTTCAATCTTCCCCAGACAAAACTAACCTGATTGTTCTTCGGACCAAAATCCGGATGATCAGGATCGATCAGGACGTGAAGGTGATCAGCAAACTTCTTCTTGAACTCTTCAACTGCGGTTTTCTTTTCTTCTGGAGTTTTCTTCTTCCGAATATCGGCTATTGCATCACCCATTTCTTTTGCAATCTTCGGATCACGCAATGCCCAGAGGTCTTTCAACCCTTCAATGTTTCGATTCTCTTCGCCCTCGACATGCTTGAAGAGCTTGCCGCCGTTGACGATTTCACTTACTGCTTTGTCGAAAGGAACTGTCTGCCATTTATTCTCGCCCCGTTTGCCCGCTCGCTTCAGCACTTTCACGATGCGATAGGGATCGTATGCAGTTTGAATTCCCGATTGACCTTTCGGACACAGTGCGCCTTCCAGTTTTATGGTCTCCTTCAGTGCTGTTGTATAGGGGATGCTGGGAACGAACGTCCACGGGCTGTAGGGGTTGCCGTCGATCTTCACCGCAATGCCATTCAAGAGCTTCACTTTGATGCCGCAGCCGGTGTTGCACTGCAGGCACACGGTGCTGAGGATATTTTCAGCTTTTGCTAGATCATACTGTTCGGCAGGAGTCAGCGTTCCGGTTTCTGCTTTCGCAAAAAGATTCTGAGCCCATTTGAACTGACTGAGAAGCACGGCACTGCCGCCCAAGAACGCGGAGGATTTCAAAAAATCCCGACGGGTTTTGGGATGGATTTCATTTTTGACTTCACATGCTTGATCGTTTTTCATCGTCGTTTCTCCTATGAATGACATACCATACAGGTTTGGTCTGGATCGTCATCCAGATAATGCACACGAGGTTCAGCCCCACTCGCAAGATTCAGCCGTGCCGATTTGTTTTTCTTGAGGAGCCTGGAAACAAGGCTTTCAGGATCATTCAAATCTCCGAAATGCATTGCTTGACCTGTGCACGTTGTGACGCATGCAGGCAATACTCCGGCATCGATCCGCTGCGTGCAGAAGTGGCATTTGCGCGTTGCGTCTTTGGTGCCCTTTCGCCTCCACTCCTTGCCATATTCTTTGAACTTCCGCTGTTCGTACGGTTGCACTGCCGGCGTGCCGTCAGTGTAGTTCTTACCCTCATCGTACCATAACGACTTGGGATACGGACACGCTTTGCTCGCCGCCTCGAATACCTTCTTTCCTTTCATCTTTGTGTAATCGATCACCACAATGCCGTCGGCGCGGCGGGACATCGAGCCTGGAATGACCTTATTTGCCGCTTCGATGCAAGGCGCGTTTTCACACTGCACGCAATTGGTCGGCATGAAGAAGCGCCGCACGTCGGGATATTCACCGTCTTCTGTTTCTGCTACAGTGCGATACGTAACGCCGGGTGGAAGATTATTCTCAGCGATGCACGCGGCGGTACACGCGTTGCAGCCGATGCACTTGCGGATATCAATCACCATTGCCCATTTGCGTTCCGCCATCGGCTTTTCCAACGCGCGTTGGAGATCATTGTGCATTGTCAAGGTGACGTCATCAATGGCTACGTTGATCGTTTCCACAATGAGCTTTCCGTTCTCTTTCAACGCAGAAAGCAGTGCAGTTGCAGCCACAGCACCAGCAGTAGCGCCCGCCGTGTGTTTGAAGAACGCACGGCGCGAGAGTTTCTTCTTGACGATAATTTCTGACATAACTGTTCTCCTTATTTTATTTGTACACATAGAAAAAGGTGAGACGAGCGACAACATCGGCATCTCTGCTTGCTACGCCGGATGCCTTCGGGCTAAAGCTGTTGATCCAGATGTTCGGCATGAGGTGAACGTTTTTGATTGGCATATAGTCTAAGCCAGCGGTGATAAAGGTTTCTTTGAATCCCGCATTGGAGACTTTCGTGTCGGGGTTATAGAAATCATAGCGTGCGAAGGCATTTAAGCCTTCGACAGTGGGAATTGGCGCCCACCCAAAGAGCGAGATGCCTAGTGGAGTCTTGTCATTTGGTGTTGTTTGACCTTGAGGAATCGCGCCTTGCTTTGCCTGAATCTGCTGCACTACTTCAACACCCACAGTAAAATCTTGTGATTGATATGCAGCAAACCCTTTCAGAGTCGTTTTATTGAGATCGTTGAACGCAGGTTCAAAGTCAACATACCCTTCAAGGACCAGCTCTTTCACTGGCTTCGCGGAAACTGAGAGATAGTACTTTTTATACTTGTTGTTTTCCGGTTTCTGAGCATTGCCGTTGCCAATCATTGCCACATAGTTGAACATCCCTTCAGCATCAAACTTTCCTCGCAACCCAACTCCAATGTCTGATGCACTGCCCAGTCCTCGGAAGTCAGCAACAGTTTTTTCAATCGAACGGTAGTTCCAAACTTTCTCGGAGAGCAATGACCACGTTGGTGTCGGAATTAATCCGAACCAGAGATTGCTGTTAGGCAGGATGTTTTTCCATTCGAGATACGCCGTTTTCACAAACACTCCATGCTTGCCGTCTGTGAGTGCCTTGTCGTTTCCTTCAAGTAGAAATTGAGCAGAGAACTTTTCATCAAAGGTGTGATCATAGTAAAGGTAAAAGCGGCGGAACTGGAATGCCTGCTGACTTTTACCCAAAGAAGAATATTGTGAACTCTTCCCAGTTGAGTCACCGCCGATCTTGTAGAAGTAATCTCCGAAGACATAGCCGTGCACTTTCCCGGCGGGCTTATCTTGGGCGATCAGATAGGATAATGAGCCAACCCCGAGAAGAGCGGCAAAAAACAATCGATGAAGAAGCATTGTTTCGTTCCTTTCAGTTATAGTGGACTGATATGTTTGATTAAAATTAGTCAACTCTCCGCAAACATGATGCCAACGTAAACCAGCAAGATTCTCAAAAAAAAGCATTCTTGAGCATCGTGTTATCAAACTTGAACATCGTCTTAGCAAGAATAAGAAAACTGCGTGCCGCCATTTTCACATAACGTTCACCAAAACAACGCAGTCCCGCTTGCCGCTAAGAAAGACTCATTCCCACTGCGGCAAGCGGGATTGAGCGACATCAATAATCCTTATCAAAAGATGGAGCGTCGGTGTTTTGCTTGTTAGGCGAAGTGCCCGTCAAGGTAACTGCCGACTGTGTCAGCACATTTGCTTCAGTTATCGGCTACCTACAAGGGCCTGAAACAATTGATTGAAATCAGCTTTTGCTGTTTCGACAAATACACCCTTGTTACCGCCGATTGCCACGGTCCAGTCACCACCAGAGTATGCCCAACCTTGTTGGGGTACCCAGTTCATCTTGCTGAGTTGAGTGAATGATCCAGCCAGAGTGTTGAACAGCATAGTGACACTGGCGCAGAATTGAGCTGTCATCGCTGCCATATCGGGTGGCATATCCATTTTCCCCTTAAAGTCCACCAGTTTACCATCGGCGGTAAACTCACCGGCAGCAACAACACCCTTAAGATTAAGTAGTTCATTGAGTGTTGCCATTGTCTTTATCTCCTTTCTAAGTTTGTGATTGGTTGATTAGTTGCACTTCTACAAAGGGCATTTCGCCTAACATCTGTAAAAACGCATATATATGCGTATTTATTCTTTTTAGTTTAGTCATTGAATTAGTTTTTTACCTTCTGATTTATTATCTAAAATATAATCTTTTAATAGAAAATCTAATGGACTTTTAATTTTAGAAATCTCATTTGTACTTATATGCGTATAAATCTGGGTTGTTTTCAAACTCTTATGACCAAGTAATTTCTGTATATGTCGAATATCATATCCATACTCATGAGAATGAGTAGCGTATGAGTGGCGAAGCGTGTGCATCGAAGCATGTTTAGTAATTCCAGTTTTTCGAACCGCCCGCTCAAAAACCGCCTGAATACTGCGCACTGCTATATGATAATTTGTTTTACTGCCGGGGAATAACCAACCCTTTTCTCCAAGATTATACGCCTGCCAGTAAAGATTCAGTGGTTTTACAATTACTTCTGATAATGGAACGTAACGATCTTTTTTACCCTTAGCTTCTCGTATATGAATTAACATTCGGTTTGCATCTATATCTTCAATTCTTAGGTTTACAACTTCACTTACCCTCAAACCACTTGCATATGTCATCATTAAAATAACACGATGTTTAATATTCTCGACAGCTTTAAATATTCTTAGTACTTCTTCTTCATTAAGTACATCGGGTAACTTCTGCTCTTTCTTTGGTCGAGGTATTTTTCCAATTACAAAGGGTTTCTGATAAAATTCCACATACAAGAATCTTAACGCGTTAAAAACCTGATTGATTGTCCCCGCGGTATATTTTCCGCTTTCACTCATTCCGATAAGATACTCACGTATCTCTTTTTCGCCTAACTGTTTTGGTGTTCGAGGATGAAATGATTTTGCAAATGTTCTGATGCAACTGAGGTATGCTTTAATTGTTTTATAACTGTAATTTTTCAGTCGCATTGTGCGGCATAGTTCTGTGAGATCATTAATCACTACTTGATGAAGCTGTGGAAGTTTCTCTGCTGTCTTCTCATTGCTCTGATATAATCTATTCTTTAGTTTATAATCAATACTTAATTTTTCAACGTCGAAGATTTTTATTATTCGCTGTGCATTTTCAATGGTAAACGGAACACTCCATTGTTTTTCATCCGGATGCCATCTATATCCATTAATTGTTTTTAGTTGATTGATGTAGTGTTCATTATACGGGAATGCTGCTGCAATTCGATTTACAGAGTTCAAGAAAATATTTATTTCACCCTTTGACAGTTGTAATTCCCTCTTTGTTAACTCCAACATCTTTTTGGTCGTATGTTGAGTATTGATTAAAAGGTTCATTATATCTGTACTTAAAATTACTTTTCGAATGTATAGTAAAAATTCTTTTTTGTCAAGTTTTTGACCAAAAATAAAACAACTTTATCTTTCAAGTCTATTTGGTAATTTTGTAAATAAAATTTGAAAGATAAGAGTTTGAAAATCTGTCCCGACTTGTCGGGAAATGTTCATTCACACCGAGGA
>DYHU01000605.1 GCA_020724025.1 Syntrophorhabdus sp.
TGTCAACATTTTTCTATGACTTTGCGACCCGCAGTTAACAAGACGGGGGATAACTTAAATCAGGTTTCTATAGAAAGGACTTTCCTGTCTCTTAATCTCACATAGCCGTGGTGGGTGATGCGAAGGTGAGGGATGGCGGCGGTGCTGAGGGTATCTACGGTGAGGACAGGTTTCTCCCATTTCACCCCGTTTTTCCTCAGGGATTCTTCGAGGTGCTTTAACTCATCTCTCACTTTCTCCATCGTTTTTAATGAAATCAGTCCACAGAGGGGAGCAGGAAATTCTGTGACCACTTCATCTCCGATCGCATAGACCCCCCCGCCCCTATTCTCCCTCAATCTTTCTATGACAGTTCTCATCGAATCTCGATCGCACCCGACTACAATCATAGCCGGGCTATCCCAGCTCATCGTCGTTCCATAAGCTCCCCTTTCGAGGCCAAACCCTTTGAGGAAGCCCATAAATGCTCCTCCATTTCCAACCCGGTCCACGGCGAAGATCATGATCACATCTTTGGATTCTTCAGGTTGATCAAGATCGATAATCCTCTCCTTTGTCACAAGCCTGTTCACCAGCTCCATGGCCCTCACCTTCCCATGAATCGGGAGGGGTGGAAGGGTGTGATTCTCGATTTTGACCGTATTGAACATATGTTCGGAAAAGAAAACTTTTTTAGGTTCCACGAGGGATTGACCATCCCTGAAAATGAGCTTTCCATCACACATCACGAGTCGTGGCGAGAACTCCTCTGGCGACGGAACGATCAGAAGGTCTGCCATCTTCCCCGGTGAAAGAGAGCCGATGAGGTGGTCAAAACGAAAATGTTCTGCCACATTAATCGTGACCATCTGATAGACCAATTCGGGTTGAACACCGAGTTTCAATGCACTTCTTATCGAACCATCGAGATAACCTTCTTCAAGGAATCCTTCGGGGTCCACACCATCGGTTGAGAGGATGAGCCTTCTGAAGTCAATCTTCTTTTTGAAGATCCCCTTCACTCCCGAAAGCTCCTTCCGAGTCGAGCCTTCCCTGATCATTATCCAGTAGCCCAGCCTCAGCCTTTCAAGCACTTCTTCTTCGGTGATAGGTTCATGGCAGGAGGAGATGCCAAAATCGGTATAGGCTTGAAGTTTTCTTCCGGATGCGCCTGCTGTGTGACCTTCAATCAATTTGCCCATTTCAAGAGCAATGGCAACAAGCTCCCTTACCCTGTCTCCCTGTCTTCCCTCCAGAAAGATGTTCCCCCAATAAATTTCACCTATTCCCAGACATTTTGGATCCTTAAGAAGAGGCAAAAGTTCATCATTGGTCGGAACATTCACTTCTTCCCCCGGGGTCAGGCCGCACAGCGGGGCAATGGTGTAATAGAATCGAATGGGTTGCCCCTCAAGACCTCTCACGATATATTCGATGCCGTCTTTTCCCACAACCGTTGCGAGCT
>DYHU01000141.1 GCA_020724025.1 Syntrophorhabdus sp.
GTTTATTAAAAACATATTATGGAGAAAAAAATGAAATTAAAAAATCTTTTCACAAGCCTTGCTTGTCTGCTGATATTCTTTTTTGTATTTGCAGGCAATTCAATGGCGCAAACAACTTACTACGTTGATGGTGTAGCGGGTAACGACAACTGGACTGGTACTGCCCAAACGTTCCAATCCGGTAATGTTGGGCCGAAGAAAACAATCCAGGCTATGCATGATGCTTCCGGTGTAGTAAATGGAGATGTCATTAGCATTGCTGCCGCTACATATAATGAAACGGTTACTCTTACTAAAAGAGTACAGCTCAGTCCATCTGCTGCAATTACAGTTCAGAATCTGACCCTTAATACGGCTTCATCCACTTCAACAACTGTTGGTAATGCGGCGCAAAATTTGACTATATCAGGGACGCTGCTTGTTCAATCAGGACGCTACGCATTGACAACTGCTAATGTTATCATCGCAGCTGCAGGTACAATGGAAGTTCGTGTAGGTGGTGCAAGTGCTGGAATTACAAATAACTCACCTACTACAACAGCCGGTGCGTATACCCTTACGTTTGCTAACACTTCAGCTTTAACTTATCAAGCAAGCAACATAGGCAATAATAATCCAGGCAATGTTAATTTTAACGGTTCGGCTCTTGTAACTTTACCTGGTGCTCTTACTGTTCAGGGTAATCTTACTATTGCTAGCGGTGCAAGTGTTAATGTTAATGGATTTGATATTACAGTACAAGGTGGCGGTTTTACAAACAATGGTTCTTATTATGACGCTGCTGGTTTTGGAGTCGTAATGAACACCGCGGGCGGTACTATTGCCGGCACCGGTACATTCCAAAACTTAACATTAAATCAAGATGCAATAACTTGGGCCCTTGGTTCAAGCTTAACATTCAATAACGTTAGCCAAGCACTTGCAAGTTTAATCAGTGTTACTAATGGTATCCTTACCCTTGGTGCTTTTGACATAACAACGCCTGGCAGCTTTACGTATGCTGGTGCGGCTGATGGTTTTAATGCAACAACGGGTAAATTAATTTTTTCAGGTACAGCTGGCACAATTGGTACAGTTAATTTTACTTTAGGTCAAGCTCTTACGGTTCCTAATTTAAGGATAGATAAACCAAGCGGTAGTATTGTTGCTATCCCAGCAGCTCCTTTTACCTTGACGGTAGGTACCCTATTTGAATTTATTGGTGGTATTTTTAATGTAAATGACAATCCTCTTACATTAGCGAATGCTCACGGAGCAACTGCATCGATAGGTGGAAATTTGAATGGTACTGGTATATTCACGATTGGTGCTGGTAGTTCTACCAATAATATTACTGTAAGTGGTGCAGGACAAATTAATACTCCATTTGTTGTTAATGCAACACCACGCACTGTAACATTTACGCAATTAACCACAATAGGTAATAATCTTACTTTAACAAGTGGAAATCTTACAACCTCTTCACTACAGCTTATAAATGGTACAGTAACATTAACGGCCGGTACATTGACTTTTAATACAGCCACTCTTAGTGTTACAAATACTGTTACTTTGAATGGTGGTACTTTAGCTGGTTCAAGTAACATAACAGTATCTGGTGCATTTGCTCAGAACGCTGCTTCAATTGTTAATACAACTGGAACACTTACAGTAGCTTCTTATGCAGGTGGTGGTGGTCCTACAGGTGCTTTCACTTCTGCTGGTTTATCAACCACTGGCGGCGGAAATATAGTTTTTACTACAGGTAATGTCACAATTAATGGAAACTTAAATTCAACAGGTGCAGTTACGACTAGTGACGGAATCGTAGAGATAACTGGTTCGGCTACTTCAACTGGCGCTTTTACTGTTGGTACAGGTGCTGCTACTGGTGTTTTTAGAGTTGGTGCTGGTATTACAGCTGGCGGTGCATTTTCATTCGCTTCATCAGCTGCAACAGCTTTAACAGTAACAACAGGTAATTTTGCAGTAACAGGTACTGCTAACCTAACTAACGGTGCTTCTATTACTGTTTCAACAGGTAATTTTACAGCATCCGGTTTATTAACAACAGCAGCCTGTATTGTTACTGTAACAGCCGGCAACTTACAAGGCGCTGGTATCACATTGGGTACAGCTGCAGTAACAGTTGGCGGAAATGTAATAACAACAGGCGCTAATGATCTTACAGGACCTACAGGTGCAGCTGGTGATTTAGTTTGTGCCGGTACTGTAACGGCTAGCCGAGATATTATTTCTAATGTTGGCGATATGACGTTCAATGGTACAGGCGCTGCATCAGCTAGAAGAATTATTTCTGTAGCCACTGATGCTGATGTTACAAACGTATGGAGTTTGAAAATAACTGGGCCTCTAACACTTTCAGGTTCAGCTAATCAAGGTATAGTACCCGGAGCTCATGGTGCTCGGTATGATTTTGGAAGTTCAGTAAATATGGGCAGTACAAATGATGTTGTTCTTACAGGTGTTGGTGCTACTTTTACATTGAATTTTAGTGGTGCTTTAACAGCAAGAGATGTATTAACAGATGCAGATTTTATTACAAATGTTAATTTCTTAAATTCAACTTCATTACCATCTTCGCAAATCAGAGATTTAAGCATTCTTGTTTCTGGTAGTGCTAATTTTGTCGTTGTTACAGTTCCAAGTGTCTCAGCTACTAATTATGCTGTCTTGAATATTTCCGGAGATATAACAGTAACTGATGATGATGGCGGAACATTAATAACGGTAGGTGCTAATTCAAAAGTAGTAATGAACGGATCTGGTGATCTCCAGACTTATGCTAATGCACAACTAATTAATTTAGTCGGTAAAGCGTTATCTATTGTTAATTTAGAAATTGCTAATACCGGTACAGATTCTGCGCCTACAGTTGACGCTGCTGGTAGTAATGCTGCTACACCAAATGAAACATTAGAATCTGTTTATGTTACAGTTAATACTCTTTCAGTTACACGTTTAACATTAACAAGCAACGGTCTTAATGGTACAAACGTAACAGTTATTGCTACCGGTACTATTACAAGAGCTGCTGGTTCTATCAATGTTGCTACAGTAACAACTCCCGGTCAAACAAACATTGTTTACACCAATCAAACAGATATTACAACCGGTTTTGAATATGCAACTCCAGCTGCTGCAGATAGAGTCAATAGTGTTAACTTAAGCGGAACAGGCGGAAAAGTAACTATGACAGCAAACTCAGGTACAGTTGCTGGTGCGGTTGCTAATGGTGCCCCCGCTACAGGCGCTTTGACGGTTGCCACTGGTAGAGAATTAGTAATGACCGATCCTGCAGGTCCAACAAATTATACGTTCCAAATCAGTAATACTGTTGGCGGTACAATTGCAACTGTAAATGGTACTGTTAGCGGGACAAATCCGTTAACAATTAACGAGAACGCTGCAGACGTTGCTTATACTGTTACCGGTACTGGTACAGTTAACAATATTACATTCTCAACTTTCGATAACGCTCTTGATGTAACTACATTCAGTATAGCGAATGTTTTAGGTGCTGTTGTTTCTACGGGTGCCAATGGAACTATGGCATTTACAACAAGTGGTCCTTCTACAATCGGCGGTGCTTTAACATTGAATAACGCTATCGTTACTTTTGCTAAAGCTTTAACAGTAACGGGTAATACTTCAGTAACTGTTGGCACAAGTGCAACGGTGGCTTCTGCAGGTGCATTTACAACAGCCGGTACATTTACAAAAGCTGGTGCCGGTACATGGACAAGTGGAACCCTTACATTATCCGGTACAAATAGAGACTTTACACATACACTCGGTAATATTTCGATTGGTGGTAATTTAGTTGTTTCCCGTGATTATACACAGGCAGGCGGTAATTTAACTATTACCTCATCTGCAGGCACAGTATCAATAGGAAGAAACTTTACTTGGGCAGCAAATACTTTTACCCCAAGTGTTTCTGGCAATGTGACAATTACAGGAAACTTAGTAACTACTGGCGGTACAATTGCATTCCCCGCAGCCAGTACTTCTAATTTGATCGTAATTGGTACAACTAACCAATTAGCGGGTAGCACATGGACATTCGGTGCCGGCTCTTCTGGTAGAGTTATTTTCAATGGAACTGCTGCGCAAACATTAAATTTAACCGTAACCAATGCGATTGCAAGATTTGCTCTTAATAACGCTGCTGGATTGACGGTATCCGGTGCTGCGGTTCAATTACAAATTGTTAACTTACTATTAACAAATGGTGTTTTGACTCATAATGGTTTGTTGAATATGGCAGGCGGTACAGATAGAATTATTAGAGATGCCGGTTCATTAGCAAGTTTCCCGGCTACCGGGCCAGGTGAAGTTGAATATATTAGTACAGCCGGTTTCACTACCGGTTTTGAAACACCAAGTATATTAAATCGGGTTATTGTAAATGCTACTTCTGGAAACCCAACTTATACCTTGGATAAGAATATCACAATTCTAACCGGTGGTGTTCTTAATCTTTCAAGAGGAACTTTAGTTGTCGGTGGAAATTCTCTAATTGTACAAAATACTTGTACGATCATGAGAGCTGAAGGAGCCCTTACCGGAACACCTACTTATGGTACGGGACAAACATTACAATACTTTAATACAGCAAGTGATTTAATAACTGGAACAGAATTCACAAACGACGGTTCTATAACAACACTCGTTATAAACTCCCCGGCCAGAAATGTTATATTAGGAGGAAATGTGACCGTAGCAGGAGCCTCCGGACTTAATTTTGGTACACTAAATCTTAATAACTTTACATTTACACAAAGCGGCAATACATTTACTAATGATGGGGCTATCACTGGACCGGGTACATTAGCTTGTACTGGTGGCGCTACATTAGCTGGTACTACTGCTGCATGGCCGGCAGTTACATCAAGTGCTGGTGCAACTGTAATTACACCTACAGCTCCTCCTGCAAGAGCTGTTACCTTTGCGTCATTAACTATATCAGCTGGAAGTGTTGCTTTGACCGCTGCTAATATCACGAATGTAACAGTAACTGGTGCTTTCACATTGAGCGGTACAGCAACATATACTGATAATGGAGATCCTACTAATTTCCAAGGTAATGTAACCGTTGCAAGCACAGCCACTTTAGCGCAAACTGGTTTATTTTCATTCACGGGTACATCAACTCAGACATTGTCGATAGGTGTAGCGATACCTGGTGCTGCTACAGTAAATAATGCTGCTGGCGTAACTTTAGGTGCTAACCTTTTGATTGCTGATGCTGGTACATTAACAATGACAGCAGGTAATATTACAACAGGAACTAACAGATTACAGTTAGGTACAACTGCTGCTCCAACTTTTACGAGAACAGCAGGTATGGTTGTTGGTAATTTATACCGATGGGTAGATTCTGATCCTGCTACCGGTGTAACAGTAAGTTCGTTATTCCCATTAGGAACTGGAACTGATTATAGACCAGTAACCTTGGCATTCACGGGTACTGCTGCTGGTACGCAAGGACAGATAATAAGAACGTCTCATACTAATAGTGCACCAACAGGAACCGTTGGTTTACCCATTACTGGTCCTCCTGTAATTAATAAGTTGTCACCTATGTATTGGGATGTTGCTATTTATGACCAAGCGAACACAGCATTCCAAACACCTCTAACAAATCCACAAGTAACACTTGGTGTTGGTGGATTTACTTATGGTGATATAACAAGAATTAGATCCGTATATCGTTTAACAAACGCAGCAAATACTTGGCAAATACCGGGTGTTTATGTTGGTGCGTACTATGATGTTAATGGTGTTGCAAACGTAATTCATAGTGGTGTCAGCGGATGGAACTTAGAACCGAGCCAATTATTTACTGTTGGTTATGCATCCACATTAGCAGTTGCAAACGCAATTGCAGCTCAAACCTTGACCGTTGGCGGTGCATCTTATACAAAGACAATTCAAGCATCCCCAGCAGTATTTAGCGGTAATATCGGTGCACTTACTTATACAGTAAGCAGTTCAGTTCCAGCAGCGGCAACTGCTTCAGTTGCTGCAGGTGTATTAACTGTAAACCCAGTTTCCGCTGGAACATCTGTTATAACTTTAACTGCTACAGATGTTAATGGTGATGCGATCAGCACGACATTTAACGTAACAGTAAACGTTGCACCAACCTTTAGCTCACCAGTTGTCACGTCTTATCCAATGAATGAAGGGACAACTCAAAATGTAACTTTTGCAGCTTCTGCAACCGGTCAAACTGTTGCCTTAAGCATGTTAGCTGGCAACCCGGCTTATGCAACCTTCACTGCTGGAACCGGTGTTCTTGCATTAGCTCCAGGTTACGATGTTGTAACTACCGGATCAAAGACTGACTCAGTCACAATCAGAGCTACAGCTTCACCAAGCGGTTTGACAACAGACCTTGAAATCTTTGTAACTGTAACTAATGTTAACAGAGCTCCGGTATTTACAGCACAGATGACAAATAAATCAATTAAGAACGATAGTACATTAACATTCACCTATACTGCAACAGATGCCGATTTACAGACATTAACTTTCGCACTTGTTCCTGTTACTCCAGCATTTGCAGGTACGGCAACCGTTGGCGCTTCAACCGGTCTATTGACCTTTGCACCAACGTTCGCAGATGCAGGTAAAGTATTCAGTGTTGGTGTTACTGTATCCGATGGCATTGCAACTGTTGCATCAACAGTTGCTCAAGTTACCGTAACTTATGCCCGATCAAAAGGTGATGTTGATGGTAACGGTATAGTTCAAGCAGTTGACGCATCAAAGATTTTACAGCATGTTGTTGGCTTAATTACAATAACGGGTGCTGCTAATCTATATGCCGCAGACGTAAACAGCGATAGTCGGGTTGGTGCATTAGACGCCGCCTGGGTCTTATACTATGTAGTTTACGGCAGCTTCCCAACAGGTAAGATCGGTGCTGTTAATGGTAAAGTTTCTTGGGGAGATGTAACTAACAAGTCGGATATAGTTACCATCCCGTTGAAGCTCAGTGAAGGAACGAACGTTCTTTCAGCAAATATTTCTATAAACATAGATAAGAACTTAGCAAGCTTAGAGAGTATAAGTTCTAACTTGCCCGAAGGTTGGCAGATTGCTCATCATGTAACGGATGCCGGCAAGATCAATATCGCATTAGCCGGAATAAAACCGTTAGAAGATGGCAGCTTTGTCGATCTAACATTAAAGCTCCTTAACAAGGAAGCCAGGTTGAGTCTTGAAGGAAACGTTGATCTAAACGATCAATTGTCCTCAATGCTCAAATCGTTATCAGTTCGTCAAGTACCGACACAGTTTGGTTTAAGTCAGAACTATCCGAATCCGTTCAATCCTACAACGAAGATTCAATATCAGTTACCGCAGAATTCAAAAGTTTCGTTGGTAATTTATGATATGCTCGGTCAAAAGGTAAAAACTTTGGTCAATTCCGAGAATGAAGCCGGATACTACACAATTGAATGGAACGGAATAGGTGATAACGGTACATATGTAACCTCCGGATTGTATATATACCGTCTGGAAGCAGGTTCATATGTCGCAACCAAGAAAATGAACTTCGTGAAATAATATAGAATTACTTGAGTTGAGCGGGTATAAAAGCCCGCTCAATGTCAAGTTTTCTATAATAAATATTGAAAAAGTGAAAATAAACGAGAGGTAAATAAATGAATAAAATTAATCTGAAATTGTTGAGATTTCTCGTTTTTGGATTTGGGTTGCTGTTGTTAGTATCAGGTAATGCTTATTCTCAAGCTGTTAATGTAAGCCTTCCTGCTCTAACTGTCCAAGCTGGGACGTCGGGAACTATACCTTTAACAGTCGGCGATCTGACTGGTAAAAATGTTACCGCATTCCAATTTACCATAAACTATGATAAAAACGTCTTATATCTAACAGGAGCGAGTACAACCGGTCTAAGTATGACAGGAGGTACAGACCCTGTCTATAACGCTGATACGGCAAATGGTAAATTGGTAGTAGCATGGGCAAGAGCAACCGCAATTGCCGGTTCGGGAACTCTCATAGAATTAAGTGCTCAATATAGAGCAGTCGGTACAAGTGCACTTGCATTTCCTACATCAGGCACAGGTGTGTTCATGTTCAATGCAGGAACGCCTGCCGCAAATGTTACCGATGGAAGTGTTACAGTACCAGCAATCGCTGTAAGTTTTGGTAATGTTACTGGTGTTGGTGTAAACGATACAGTGTTGATACCAATAAGCACCAAAACATTAACCACAGCTCAAAATGTTTTATCCTTTGATTTTGTTGCAACTTATGATAAGAATATTATTAACGTAATAGATGCAGTAACTACCGGCACATTGAGCGCCGGCGGTACTGTTGTCTCAAATCCAAATAATACCACGGGCACTGTATCTGTTGCCTGGGCTCATTCATCAAAGATTACTGGTTCCGGGACATTAGTTTTTCTAAGGGCCAAAGTTGTTGGAAGAGGAACAAGTACTCAAGCGTTTACCTCTTTCCAATATAATGCCGGTACTCCCTCATCAGGCACAATAAGCGGCAGTCTTGTTTCTGCTAACCGCAAACCAAATATTACTGCCGTTACGGCAAAAACTGTAGCTGAAGGTGCTTTATTATCCTTTTCAGTTACAGCAACTGACGCGGATGGCGATGCACTGACTTACAGCTACACATCTTCACCAGCAGCAACAGGTGCTGCAATGACATCTGCCGGTGCATTTAGCTGGACTCCAGACTATACCCAATCTGGAACATATAATGTAACTTATAAAGTTACTGACGCCTTAGGATTAAGCGATTCAAGCGTAAGCACTATTACGGTAACAAACGTAAATCGTAAGCCGGTATTCAACGCAGTAGCCGCTCAATCGGCTCAAGCAGGTAATGCTTATTCATTAGTAGTTGAAGCAGTCGACCCTGATGGCGATGCTTTGACTTACAGCTACGTTGGCACGCCGCCTACTGGTGCAGCATTTACCGCTTCAACGCGAACATTTGCGTGGACTCCAACAGCGGCGCAAGTCGGCTCATATACTCTTAAATTCCGTGCTGCAGATGCCGGCGGATTAGCAGATACGCTTACAGTATCGCTTACAGTAACAAAGACAAACCGTCCACCGGTATTTACAAAACAATTACCGGATACAACTATACAAACACATAAAGCACTCAGTTTCCAATATACTGCTTCCGATCCCGATCTCGATCAGGTTAAATTTTATCTTGTGAGTAACATTGCAGGTATGAAGATAGACTCTCTTACCGGTACTCTAACCTGGACGCCTTTGAAATCGCAGATCGGTTTGAACAGCGTTGTAGTTCTTATAAGCGATGGTGAGCTAAGCACAACTTCAAGAATTTCACAAGTGAATGTGACTTTGGCGAATAATCCACCGGTCTTTACTAAGGTACAACCGGATACGACAATAAAGGAAAACCAAGCTTATACGTTCCAAT
>DYHU01000606.1 GCA_020724025.1 Syntrophorhabdus sp.
CCTGAAGAGATCAGGGATTATATCGCCCTGGGCGGCTATGAAGCGCTGGACAAAGCCCTGACGATGGTGAAGGAAGAGATCATCGAGGAGGTGAAGCGATCGGGATTGCGGGGACTGGGAGGCGCCGGCTTTCCGGCAGGGATGAAATGGGAGGAATGCTTCAAAGCAGGGGAGCATCCCAAATATATCGTCTGCAATGGAGATGAAGGCGACCCTGGCGCCTTCATGGACCGGGTGATCCTTGAGAGCTCTCCCCATCAGGTGATCGAAGGGATGGCCATTGCGGGTTATACCCTCGGAGCCCATCAGGGTTACATCTATATCCGTTCCGAATATCCTCTTGCCATCGAAAAGGTCAATCTTGCCTTAGCCCGCGCAAGGGACCATCACCTGTTGGGAAAAGATATTCTGGGGAAGGGATTCGATTTCGACATCAAGGTCTTTCCAGGAGCAGGAGCCTTTGTATGCGGGGAGTCGACGGCCTTGATGTATTCGATCGAGGGGAGAAGGCCCATGCCAAGGGTCAGACCGCCCCATTCCGTTGAGAAGGGCCTCTTTCGAAAACCCACTCTGTTAAATAATGTGAAGACCTTCTCCTGTATCCCTCCTGTCCTGTTGAAGGGATCGGAGTGGTTTTCAAAAATTGGGACCCTCCATTCGAAGGGGACCACTGTCTTCGCCCTGGCAGGGAAGATCAAGGAATCGGGTCTGGCTGAGGTGAGGATGGGAACCACCCTGGAGGAGGTCATCTATCAGATCGGAGGGGGGATCAAGGAGGATAAAAAGCTGAAGGCCATGCAGGTAGGAGGACCATCAGGCGGATGCATTCCCGCCCAATTTATCGACACCCCTGTTGATTTCGATTCCCTGAAATTCCTTGGTTCGATGATGGGCTCCGGCGGACTGATCGCTATGGATGAAGAGACCTGCATGGTCGATATGGCCAAATACTTTATCACCTTCACCCAGAGCGAGAGCTGTGGGAAGTGCACCTTCTGCCGGGTGGGAACCAAACATCTCCTTCTCTTGTTAGAGGAGATCGCAAAGGGAGAAGGGACCCTGGATCATCTCCGACTTCTCAAAGAACTTTCAGAGGAGATCGTGGAAGGCTCTTTGTGCGGCTTGGGACAAACCGCTCCCAACCCCATCCTCACCACCTTGAGGTATTTCGAGGGTGAGTATATGGCCCATGTCGTTGAAAAGAGATGTCCGGCTCTGGTCTGCCGTGATCTCATCTCTTACCTGATCGTTTACGACAAATGCCAGAGAAGTTGTGAACACTGCGTCCTCAAATGTCCGGCAGAGGCCATCCATCCGGATCAGAAGAACATCAAGATCATCGATCAGACGAAATGTCTGAAATGTGGAATCTGTCTGGAGGTCTGCCCAAAGGAATATAATGCTGTGATCAAAGTCTCACCTAAGATAGGTGTGGCC
>DYHU01000607.1 GCA_020724025.1 Syntrophorhabdus sp.
TCTTCCATAAGTTTCCGTCAATTCGAGGAGCATTTCCGCATGGGAAGAGTTCAACTGATCCGGCAGAAGCCGCCACTCCCAATTCCCCGATAGGGTGGCCGGACGGTTCATCCTCGCTTCTTCTCCCAGCCCCAAGATATCCTGAGCAGGAATCATGACCGTATTGGCCACGGACATCATCGCAAGGCGGATGAGTTCGACCGGCAACTGCTCAGAGGAGACTTCTTTCCCCAGATAGCGGAATATCCTTTTTTTCTCCCGCGGAGTGGCCTCATTTTCGAACCATCCTCTCGCTGTGTTATTGTCATGGGTGCCCGTATAGACAATGGTGTTTGATGTGAAGTTATGGGGAAGGTAGGGATGATCGGGACGATCTTCCCCGAAGGCAAATTGGAGGACCCGCATGCCCGGAAAACCGAACCGATCCATCACTTCTTTCACATCGGGCGTAATGATTCCAAGGTCCTCTGCAATGAAGGAGCGGACCGGGAATCTTTTGAGAAGGGCTGTGAAGAAATCAGCCGCCGGGGCTTCCACCCATTTGCCGTTCATGGCAGTTGTCTCCGTGGAGGGAACCTCCCAGAAGGCAACAAAACCCCTGAAATGATCGAGACGCAACATATCAAAAAGGCGGAGATTATGGATAATGCGATGAAACCACCACTGGTAGTCCGTCTTCCGAAGGATTTCCCAGCAAAACGTCGGATTTCCCCAGAGCTGGCCGGTCTTGCTGAAGTAGTCAGGAGGGACGCCGGCGACCCATAAGGGTCTCTTCTCCTGATTTAGATTGAAGATCTCGGAATGGGCCCATACATCGGAGCTGTCATCATTGACATAGATAGGGATGTCCCCGATGAATTGAATCCCTTTCTGATTGCAGTAGTTCTTCAGAGAGAGCCACTGTTTCAAGAAGAGATATTGGTAAAACTTCTCCTGCTCGATCTCGTCCCCAAGATTTTTTTTAATGACCTCAAGAGGTTCCGGATTTCTGTTTCTCAGATCCTTCTCCCACTCTCCCCATGCCTTTCCTTTAAAATGTTTTTTAATCACAAAGAATAGGGCAAAATCTTCCAGCCACCCTTCATTCTCTTTGCAGAATGTTTCAAAGGCATCCCTTTCTTTTTTGCCTGTTTTAAAAGATTCATAGGCGCGGCGGAGCAAACCTGATTTGTGGGGGATCACGGATGCGTAGTCACAGCGTCCGGCCGGGAATGAGGGGATCTCTTCTACCTCTTTTTTTTTGAGAAAACCGGATTCCATCAGAAACTCCGGGCTGATGAGGAGCGCATTGCCTGCAAAGGCCGAAGGGCTGCTATAAGGAGAATTCCCGGAGGCCTGGTCCGTGGGGTTAAGGGGCAAGACCTGCCAGTAACTCTGTTTTGTTTGATTTAGGAAATCGGCAAATCGATATGCGGAAGGACCCAGATCGCCGATTCC
>DYHU01000608.1 GCA_020724025.1 Syntrophorhabdus sp.
TTATTGGGTTTGCCCTGAGATTCTACACCTTTGACCAGAAATCCCTCTGGATGGATGAAGTCCATACTTTCAACGACTCAAGGGATGGCCTCCAAGCTCAATTAAAATTCTATAAAGAAAACCCCACCTTCCTCCATCCCCCTCTCTTCTTCATACTAACCCACCTCTTCTACCCCTTCGAAAAACCCGAACAAGATCTCCGCATCATTCCACTGATATTCGGAACCCTCTCCATCCTCATCTTCTACCTCCTAGCCAAGCAGTTCTCTCAAAACATCGCACTTCCCTGCACGATCTCCCTTACTCTCATGACCTACCATATCAGCCTCTCCCAGGATGGTCGCTCCTACACTCTGCTCCTCTTTCTCGGAATGACGGGGCTTTACTTTTTTATGAAGTATCTCCATACCTCAAAGAAAAGCTACCTTCTTCTAATGGCTCTCTTCATCTCTCTTCTCTTCCATACCAGTTACAGCTCCATCCCCTTTATGGTCCTCTCTCAGGCCCTTTGGTTCTATCGGCCCAGTGAAGAGGTTAAAAAACCATCCCTCGCCTCTTTTTTCATCCTCAATGGGCTCATCCTCCTCTTCTGTCTCCCCTGGATCCTTTTTGTCTTATTCAATTACAAAGGGCAAACCCTCATGGACCCATTTCACACCGAAAGCCCTGGCTCCTTCATCTTTATTCTCTCCGGAATCTTACATGACTGGGTACCCCATACTCCTTTGACGGTTGCCTCAGGAGTTCTATTAATACTCTTTCCTTTTTTCTCAAAGAACAAAAAGAACGCTATCGTTCTCCTAACTGTCTTCATTCTTCCCATTGGTGGGCTCTATTTATTCTGTAAATTATTAAACATCGCCCATTTTATTACCTCCAGGTACTTCATCAACTTCCTCCCCATTTTCTCCATTACTCTCTTCCTCTCCCTCGGTGCCATTGAAATTAAATTCGAAAGATTAAGGAAATATCTTCGGCTTAAACTCCTCTTCCTCATCCTCATGATTGCCTCGAACCTCATCATCCTTCCACTCTATTACACCTCTGAAAAACAGGATTTTAGAAGCCTAGCAAATTACTTAAATTCGCATCTCAAAGACGGAGATAAAATATTTGTCGGAGCAACAGGAAGTATGCCACCGATACTCCATTATTTTGGATTTTATCCAGAAAAACGGCATCACATCATGAAAATCACAAAGGATTCACAAAATATATTAGAGGTTAAATATTTTTTTAATTATCAAGATAAAGCACTAATGATTATTTATTCAAAAACCTGCTGCGCTCAGTATGTTGGGGACGGAAGCCGGTTATGGATTGTTGTGGACAAATGGGTTGCAAAGAAGTTTAAGGAGAATGCACCTTGTGTTTTGAAAGGTTATTTTGATGGGAGCTTTCTGAATCTCAGTAGATTTCCGACGGATG
>DYHU01000609.1 GCA_020724025.1 Syntrophorhabdus sp.
AGAAGGAATGACAAACCTCTATTTCACCTATTGGGTGAATATAATAGATGATAATTTGTGATTCATTTATTTCAATACTTTTTTTGATGATCATCAAAAAAAATAGCTTAATTTAGGTTCTATTTATTGGGTTGTTCTCTTTCTTTTCCTTCCTTTCCAATATTCCAATCTTTTTTTAATCTCTTTTTCAAAACCTTGGTCTGAAGGATCATAGTAGGTCCTTCCTTTGAGGTTTTCGGGCAGGTATTCCTCCTCGATGAAATGTTCCGGATAATCATGGGGATACTTATAGTCTTTTCCATAACCCATGTCCTTCATCAGAGAAGTGGGGGCATTCCGTATGTGAAGGGGAACCGGCATATTCTCGAGTTCTCGAACATCCCTTTGAACCCCCTGCATGGCAAGGTAAAGAGCGTTCGACTTGGGAGCCATGGCAAGATAAACCGCCGCCTGGCCAAGGGCTAAAGCCCCTTCCGGAAAACCGATGAAGTGGAATGCCTGCATGGCTGAAATGGTGATCTGCAGAGCCTGCGGATCGGCATTTCCCACATCCTCTGAGGCAAACCGAATCATCCGTCTCGCAATGTAGAGGGGATCTTCTCCAGCCTCCAACATCCTTCCGAGCCAGTAGAGAGCCGCATCCGGATCGCTTCCTCTCAAACTCTTGTGGAAAGCCGAGATAAGATTATAATGTTCCTCCCCAGACTTGTCGTAAAGAAAGGTCTTTCTCTGGAGGACTTCCTCAAGATCTTTCGTGGCGATTTTACGGATCCCGCTTTGATCGGGTGAGGTGGTGAGAACAATCATTTCAAGGGTGTTCAGACCGATTCGCGCATCGCCGTTGACCATTCGCGAGACCCTTTTAATCACCTCATCCTCCACCTCGGTTGCATACTGGCCCAGCCCTCTCTCCTTATCACTCAGTGCCCGGTTTAAAATGACCTCGACCTCTTCTTCGGTCAAGGCGCGGAGGGTAAAGACCTTGGCCCTTGAAAGGAGGGGGGAGATCACTTCAAAAGATGGATTCTCCGTGGTCGCACCGATGAGAATGATCGTTCCTTTTTCGACATGGGGAAGAAAAGCATCCTGCTGGGCCTTGTTGAACCGGTGGATCTCATCGACAAAGAGGATCATCCTTCTCTTCTGGTACTTCCACGTCTCACTCGCTTCGTGGACGACTTCCTTAATCTCTTTCACACCGGAGAGCACAGCGCTGAAGGCGATGAATTGGGCGCTGGTGACGGACGCAATGAGCATGGCCAGGGTCGTCTTCCCTGACCCCGGTGGACCCCACAGGATCATGGAAGGAATGTGATCCGATTCAATGGCCTGACGAAGAACCTTCCCCGGCCCCAGAAGATGATCCTGGCCGACGAACTCTCTTAGCGTCTTCGGCCTCAACCGATCGGCAAGCGGAGCTTC
>DYHU01000610.1 GCA_020724025.1 Syntrophorhabdus sp.
AAAAATGGGACGTCCCGGACATATCACCGGGACGCCCCAAACGATCAACCCTTTAGCCTTTACTTCTTTGCAGGCGGCTTCTCCGCCGGTTTTACGGCCGGCTTTACAGGCGGCTTCTTAAACCAGTAGTCGTAAGAAGGACCCATATCCACCATAATTTTCTGACGCCAAACTCCCGCAAGAGCTGCAAATTCCTTCTGGGATTTGATCACTTTAGCAAAGAAGGGGTTGTCCTTGCTCTCTTTTTCAACGATACTTTCCCATGCCTTCAATTGCGCCATGAGGACCGACTTGGGTGTGGTGATGAATTTAACGCCCCGTTTTTGTTCCATTTCAGCTAGGTCCTCAGAGTTTCGTTTATATAATTTCCACGTAAAATCCGCAGATTGCGCCATGCACGCATATCGGAGTATCTTCTGTATGTCTTTGGGAAGGGATTCGTACTTGGCTTTATTAAACATGATCTCGAAGAACTCGCCGGATTGGTGGTAGCTCTGGACCATGCAGATTTTGCGGACATCAGGAAAGCCCAGGAGCTTATCCGAGGACGTATTGTTGAACTCGGCTGCATCCAGGACGCCTCGCTCCATGGCAGGGATGATCTCACCTCCAGGAAGGATCTTGACCGCCATTCCCAATTCCATGAAGAGGCTTGCAGAAAGTCCTACCGTTCGGTACCTGAGGTCCTTGAGGTCTTCCGGCTTCTTAATCTCTGTTTTAAACCATCCCAGGGGCTGAGTCGGCATTGGTCCATGGAAGAACGAAACAACGTTCATCTTGAGGACCTGCTGAATCAATTCATTATAGAGTTCCTGACCACCGCCGTAGTGGATCCATCCCAGCATACCATCCGCATCGAGGCCGAATGCAGGACCTGTGCCGAAGAGGCTCACTGCCCTATTCCTGCCGAACCAGTAGGCAGGAACACCATGGCCGCCATCCAGAGTGCCTCGGCTGACCGCCTCGATCAGTTCAAAGGCCGGAACGACTGCACCGGCTACAAGCAAATCGATTTTGAGCCGACCTTCGCACATCTCCCCCACCTTGTGGGCCCAATCCACAAAGTCCTCATGGAAGATATCCTTTGCAGGCCAGGTGCTCTGCATCTTGAGTGTGATGAGTGTCTGTGCTGAGGCGCGCTTCACAGCAGGGAAACCTATGGAGGCTGCCGCGCCTGCTGCCACTGCTGCGGTTTTCAAAAAACTGCGGCGAGAAACCTTCTCTTCTTTAACCTTGCTATCTTTTTTAATCATGCCTTCCTCCTTCTTATAATAAAGTTAGGTTTGGGATGAATCTCCTTTTTTCAAAAACCCTGATATTCTTTTGATCCCAAAAGTTGGAAAAGCGACCAATGAATTAAAGAATTCACCTCCTTTCCCTGTAACATTCACATTAAAGACCATCGGACGAGCAACCCT
>DYHU01000611.1 GCA_020724025.1 Syntrophorhabdus sp.
TCTGGATTGGCGTGATGGTAAAAAACAGGCAGGCCCTCTTTTTTTACAGGAAGGTGGGCTTTCAATTTGTCCGGGAAGAACCCTTCACCATGGGGAAAACCACGGTGAGCCATCTAATCGGATTTAAGAAGTTAGGAATAAAGACCCTCCTTAATGAGAAGACTTATGCTACATTCGATAGTGAAGAAAGTCCTGCGAGTCTCCCCGGGCTTTGTCTTAATCTCCTAACGGAGCAGAAAAAGGCATGGCAGGATCTTCTTGAAGGATATGAATTGCTGAAGGACGTCAGAAAGCGGGATTTATCCTGCAATGGATTTTCCGTCCGACTCCAGTACAATCCCGGAAGGATCAAGAGCAGTACGGCTGATGTGGGAGAAAAAAATGGAAAGGAACAGCCATGTTTTCTCTGCCTGGATCATCTCCCTGAAAGCCAGAAAGGGATCCTTTACCAAAGCGAATACCTGATCCTCTGCAATCCAATGCCTGTTTTTTCTTCTCACTTCACCGTCTCCCATTTAGACCATCGCCATCAGGCCATCGCTGAACATATCGGGACATTCCTCCAGCTTACGGCTCATTTGGGTCCGGGCTGGATGGTTCTCTACAATGGGCCAAGATGCGGCGCCTCTGCACCGGACCACCTTCATTTTCAAATAGCCCCTTCGGGACAGATGCCGATCGAGAA
Source organism: Syntrophorhabdus sp. (assembly GCA_020724025.1). The sequence continues at coordinate 686 of DYHU01000611.1, forward strand.
AGAAATCCTGGAGGTAAAACGTCATATTCTGATTAGACCATTTGAAGGTGTTCTTCTTTATCAGGCTAAGGATCTGGGTCGGGAAGTCATCATCCTTGAAGGGGGGGATGCGACCGCAGTGGAAGGTGCTTTTAAAAAATATCTGAATGCCTTGAAAAGGGTCCTTAAAATAGACGAGGAGCCGATGGTTAATATCGCCGGCTTTTATGAAGGAAAGAAATGGCGTCTCACGATCTTTTTACGCCGAAAACATCGCCCTGATGTTTTCTTCAAGGATGGAGAGGATCGGGTGGTCATCAGCCCCGGAGTAATCGATATGGGCGGCATCCTGATTACCCCTGTGGAAAACGATTTTAAACGGCTAAACGAAGCTATGGTGGAGTCCATCTACGGAGAAGTATCCATGGAAGGAAAGAGGGTTCAAAGGGCTCTCCATGCGATGGAATAACCTTCGAGGAAAAAGTTATCCCAGATGTTGCATAAACCTTTGTCCAAACGGGCATGGGCAAGCCGTTCGGAAAGGCTTCGAGGCGAACCTTTTCCCCGATCAACACGCTCGTTTCTTTTCCCTGCCGGAATTCACTTGAAATGCAATCCTACGTTTCCCATAAGATTCCAAATGACCGCCTTTCGAAGCCTTGAAGAGCGGTTTGCCTGTGCCTGTTTTTGCAACTGTAAGGTTATCTCTCATCATCGACCAACTTCAGATATCGCACCAATCCAGCGCC
>DYHU01000612.1 GCA_020724025.1 Syntrophorhabdus sp.
TATCAGCTGATCAAACAGCAGGTCGATGTCCGTCTCACCCAAACGACGGTCGAAGTCCTTTTCAAAAATCAACGCGTGGCCAGCCATGCCCGAAGTTATCAGAAAGGGAAGTTTACCACCTCCAAGGAACACCTTTCCAAATCCCATCAAGCCCATCTCGAATGGACTCCTTCCAGAATCATTCGATGGGCCTCCAAACATGGTCCCCATACCGAACAACTCATCACCCATATCCTCGAAACCCGACTCCATCCCCACCATGGATTCCGATCCTGTCTCGGTATCCTAAGGCTCGCTAAATCCTACTCCCCTGAACGCCTGGAGGCCGCCTGCGCCTGTGCCCTCCACATCAAAGGCTATTCTTACAAAAGCGTTGAATCCATCCTTAAAACCGGACTCGATAAAAAGAAGGAATGGTTAGAACCATCACCCTCATTGATCAAACCCATTTCCCATCTCAACATCCGGGGAAAACAATATTACCAATGAAAGGAGATCCCTCATGCTCAATGAACAAACCTTAGATAAACTCTATATCCTGAAACTCTCCGGTATGGCCGATGCCTTTAAAGAACAACTCCAACAACCCTCTCTGACCTCTCTTTCCTTTGAGGAACGCTTCGGGATGATGGTTGATCGCCAGTGGACCTGGAAAGAGGATTGCCGTATGAAACGCCTGCTCAAAGAGGCCAAACTTAAAATCCAAGCTTGTGTTGAAGATATCGACTATAAATCTCCCCGGGGAATGGATCGGTCCGTCATGATGAGTCTTAACTCCTGTGATTGGATTAAGAAACATCAGAATATCCTCCTCACAGGCCCCACCGGTGTCGGCAAAACCTTCTTGGCTTGTGCATTAGCCCATAAAGCCTGCCGCGAAGGTTACCGAGCTTTCTATATCCGTGCCCCCAAGTTCTTCTATCACCTCGCCCTGGCACGGGCCGATGGCAGCTATGGAAAGCTCATGACCAAACTCACTGAAACCAATCTCTTGATTCTCGATGACTTAGGACTGTCCCCCATGACCGATCCCGAACGAAGAGATCTCCTCGAGGTCATTGAGGACAGACATGGCCGGGCTTCTACCATCATGACCAGTCAATTGCCTGTTGAACACTGGCACGAAAACATCGGGGATCCAACCATTGCCGATGCAATTCTGGATCGCCTGATCCATAATGCTCACCGAATCAACTTGAAAGGAGGCTCCATGAGAAAAAAACAAAAACTTGACTCAAACTGATATTTGTGTAAAAACACTATCAACCCCAGCGTCGCTTCGCTCCGACAGGAAGGTGGCCGGATTCAATCGGAACAACCGGCCGGTTTCCCTCGGAATAAGTGGCCGAATTCAGCGGAATACACAAAATGGTAATCAAAAAACAAATTTTTAAATAAAAAGGAGGCGGTAT
>DYHU01000613.1 GCA_020724025.1 Syntrophorhabdus sp.
CGAGATGCTCTTAAGGGCGCTCAGGCGCAACTGGTTTACTTTGATTGTGTTATTAGTGAGGCCATCAACGTTTTGGCTCGAAGGGCGAAAGAGCGGAAACGCTCCTCTGAATTCACTGAATTATTAACTCAAGTCGCGTCACAAGCTCCTGAGGACTCTATTATTTGGATTTCCCCGGAAACCAGGCGTTTCTATCAGGAGATCATAGGGTTGGTTCGTGATTCTATAGGAGCTTTAAACTTCAATGACGCCCTAATTTCCTTGGGATGCCGTGAATTGGGTATTGAATGTATTGCGACCTTTGACAGCGATTTTGACTCCATTGCATGGTTAAAACGATTGTCTTCCCCTAATGATATTACATGACCTTTAACCCCATCTCGATAAAATTGGAGAGGGTTGTCATAACAATAAATATTTAATAAGAAAAAATGGATGAGATTGTTAAAGAGATGAAGAGGAAATAACTGCCTGTAACCAACATCCAACATTTTCTGGACAAAATAATATCATCTTCCCTTTTTTAAATTTTTACCAATATGCTCTGGCGGCCAGCTTATCATAGAAGAATCGCTCAATTGGCGGATGGCTGATGGGGAATAGCTTATAGGTCATGGCGGATAGGGGATGGCAAATAAGTGTTGAGTGATGAGTGTTGAGTTACCCTAAAGACCAAAGAAATTTATCCCGCCTGTCCCGTAGCGAAAGCGTACGGGGTGAAATGCGAAGCCTATTTCGCTGGGACCAAACAAACCAGAGAGTCTTCCTGACTTAAATTTTAAGTCACTGTTTTTATGGCTTGACTGTGGAATAAATAGGTATGAAAATAAGAGATGTGCACATGGGATTTTAAGACTATTTATATCCTTCAGACAAGATAGTGGGAGTTGTTTTCCAACCCTTAAGAAGTTAAGTCCCGATTTAGAAGAAAAGTATTTTGTTTTTGGGCAAGGGGCCTTGTAATTATTGTAGGAAAGGGGTGAAATGCAATGAGAACAATCAATGTTGACGTTCCCGAAAAACTTGCAGTTGAGATTGAAAGGTATATCAAGGGTGGATGGTTTAGCAACGAAGCCGAATTGACACGTGAGGCCCTGCGTGAGTTCATTCACCACCATCATCTCACATTGATGGAGAAATTCATGGAGGAAGATATCGAGTGGGCCTTGAGAATTAAGAAAGCTCATAATCGATGAAAATAGTTGTCTGCGACACAGGTCCAATCTTACATCTGAGAGAGGCCGGTTTGTTGAATCTTCTGGAACGTGCTGGTAAAGTGGCTATTCCCAAGGGGGTGGATAGTGAATTATCAGAGATTGATGCATCCTGGAGAGACCAAAAACCTTCGTGGATTTCTGTGGAAGTGCTGTCAGGAAAGGAGGCTTCCGACGCATTCGCTCTTTAT
>DYHU01000142.1:0-3150 GCA_020724025.1 Syntrophorhabdus sp.
TTCTTTCTGCTCTGGAACTCTTTTGCCTGGTGCATAAAGGCTTCAAGGCGGGTCAATGTATTCGTCTGTTCCTGACCATCGTAGGCCATATTGAGGATGGGGATATTATTATTCTCTTCTCTGTATCTTTTCAAGAGGGCGCTGACAATCGTTCCGGGCATGCAGGTAAAGGGCATGATATTGACGATGCCGCTCGCACCCCTTTTTGCAAAATCGATCGACTTACCAACGGAAAGGATGGCCTCTCCTTCAAAGGAAGAGTCGAGATAGGGTTTGGCCTTCTTAAAGATCGCTCGGGTTTTGGGCTCGCCAAAGTTTCGGAGATGGCCCTTAAATACCTTTTCCAGATGATGTTCGTCCTTCTTCTGATAGTAGTCCGTCAGATAAACCTTTAAGAGATTCGAAAACGACTTCTTCCTGAGGCTTCTCTTCTTGGAGATGGTGTTGACATAGAGGATCCATTCGGTCATGGGCGCCATCCACGCCTCGCCTCCGAACTGTTCGATCTTCCAGATCACATCCTCGTTGCTGAACCGATTGAGCCGGACATAGATCTCTCCCACGATTCCGATCAGGGGTTTCGTCCCGGGTCCTTCCACCTCAACCCGTCCGAAGTCTTCGAGGCTCTTGTGAAGGGCTTCCTTCAGATCGGTTCCCTTCTGGATCGCCTCACAAATCCTGTTTAAAGATTCCTCATAGATCCGATTGGCCTTTCCCTTTTCCTTCTCGTAGGGACGGGTCTCCAGGAGCTTTTTCATCAGAAGATCCACTGCAACGATCCCCTGCCACGCCAGACGGGAAAACTGGGAACCCATGATGCCCAGGTCGTTATAAAGTGTCTCGTCCTGATTGGGTGCATAGATAGGCACATGTTGAAAGCCCAGGTCATCTAAAACAAGGCGGTGGAAACGGTGGTACTGTCCAAATCGGCACGGCCCGTTCCCGGAGGGCATGAAGAAGGCTGCTTTCTCATGATCGAAATTCGGGTTTTTAACGATCTTCACCATATCGCCCGTGGTGAGGATACAGGGATAGCACTCTTTTCCAGAGGTCAGCTTTCTTCCCCAGTAAAGGGTCTCCTCATCCGATTCCGGGAAGACATCCGCTTCGACACCGCAGGCATGAAAAGCTGAAGCAACGGCAAAAGAATGGTCACACATGTAAGGAATGTATATCTTCTTCGTCCGGTCGGTCCTCAGCTTCTGTCGTTTCGGGGAAATGACCTTCGTCGCCTTCACATTCTTCAGGCTATCCAGAAAGGCTTCGCAGCGTGTGATGGCGCCCGCATCCGCGCTGTGTTCATCGATCTCTAATTGAAGGTATGGCTTCCCCTTCGAGAGATCTCTGTAGAAATGGTTGATGAAGGAGTCCGGACCGCAACCGAAATTGGTGATATAGACCGCATAGAGTCTGGGATCCTCATTGATGATCTTCCCCGCCGAGAGTATTTTCTGCCCGTATCGCCAGTACATCTCCCGGATCTCTTCGGTCGGCTTGACTGAATCCAGTGGAAAAAAGTCCATCGGGATGGCAAGGACGCCCAGATCCTTCAATTTTTTCGGCATCTCAAGATTGACTCCGGGATCGCAGGAGTTGTAAGGCCTTCCCACAATGACCATCGCCTTTTCATCGGGTCCGATCTGATTCAGAATCTCCCTCCCCCGGTTGAGAAGCGATTGATTGAACAGGGCCTGGAACCTCTCTGCCTTACCAAAGGCCCTCTTCACCTGCTTCGATCCCCGATGGAGCGCCTTTCCGAAATCGACCAGTTCCTTCTCCAGATGATCCCTTCCGAACCGGAAATGGAAGATGGGCTGAAGGACTTCCACATGATCCTTTTTAAAATCGATGGAGGAATGGACCGCATAGGGAAAGGCTTGGGCATAGGGGCATGCCGCATTGATTGGAATTTCAGAATGGGGCGACTTGAGGTTGACAATGCTCGGCAAAAAGATCCTCTTCACCCCTTTCTCAAGAAGGTTGAGGACATGACCATGGCTCACCTTGATGGGAAAACAGGTCTCCGCAACAACATTCTCCACCCCTTTCCGGATCAATTCTTTATTGGTTGGATCGGAGAGGGCGACCCGGTACCCGAGCTCGGTAAAGAAAGCCCTCCAGAAATGCATCATCTCATGGAGGTAGAGAATTCTTGGAACGCCGATCTCAGGTGAATCCGCCGGAAGGTCTGTCTCGCCCTCATAAGGGGCAAACAGCATTCTCTCCCTCTCCTCGAAAAGGTCGGGGAGATCCGACCCCTTGGTCCGCTTGATCACATCATACTTCTCGCAACGGCTCCCGTAGAAGAGGGGTTTCTCTCCCTCCACGCTTACTTTCCGGATGAGGCAGAGATTGGGACAGCCTTTGCATTCGAAGGAGGACTGTTCATAGCGGCGCTGGCTGAGGTCGAACCCTTTAAAGCCCGAATGCTCCCAGGTCCGTTCCTCCATCGCCAGAATGGCGACACCGATGGCTCCGGTCACATCATGATTTTCAGGGACGATGATCTCTTTTCCGAGAACGTTTTCAAAGGCGGCAACCACCCCATGATTAAAAGCCGTTCCTCCCTGGAAGAAGATCCGGTCTCCGATGCGGCGGTCTCCGACCACCCGGTTCAAATAGTTCTGGACAATGGAGTAACTGAGCCCTGCAACGAGGTTATCCTTGGAGGCGCCCCTCTGCTGATGATGGACGAGGTCCGATTCGATGAAGACCGTGCATCGCTCCCCCATCCTCACCGGTTTCCCGGCTGAGAGGGCGAGGTTTCCAAACTCCTCTTTGATGGAGATGTCCAGTTTTTCCGCCTGCTCCTCTAAAAAAGAGCCCGTCCCTGCGGCGCAGACCTTGTTCATCTCAAAATCAACGACCACCCTATTATCGATGCTGATATACTTGGAGTCCTGTCCGCCGATCTCAAAGATCGTATCCACGCCTGGATCGATGTGAACCGCGGCTGTGGCCTGGGCTGTGATCTCATTTCGAACCAGATCAGCGCCCACAAAATCGGCGGTAAGGTAGCGGCCCGAACCGGTCGTTCCTACCCCTTTAATCTCCACCCGGTCGTCAATCTCCGCACCGATCTCCTGGAGACCGATGCGAACGGCTTCGATGGGTCTGCCCGCAGTCATCAGGTAGCGTTTGGCAAGGACC
>DYHU01000142.1:3250-9276 GCA_020724025.1 Syntrophorhabdus sp.
GAGGAGAGACAGAGAGGTTCTAACGGCACCTCTTTCTCCTGATGATGCAGGAGATATTCCCGCAGGGGCGTTAAATTTAACGCCCCTGCCCTTTTAGACTGCGCGCTTTCCCGGGTCACCAGCGCCGCACCGATGGCTCCCATGGAGGCAAAATGTTTCGGAATGATGAGCCCCCCATCCGGGAGTTCCAGGACATCCTGGAATGCCTTTCTCATTCCCACATTGGCCGCCACCCCTCCCTGAAAGGAGACAGGTCTGACAAAGGTCTTTCCCTTGCCGATGTTGCTCTTGAAATTTCTGGCCAGGGCATAACAGAGACCGGCGACGATGTCATAGTCCGGCGTGGCGATCTGTTGAAGGTGAATCATATCCGATTTGGCAAAGACACTGCATCGTCCGGCAATGCGGGGCGGATTTTCCGATTTAAGGGCAAGCTTGCCGAATTCTTCGATGGTGAGACCCAACCGGCTCGCCTGCTGATCCAGAAAAGAACCGGTGCCGGCAGCACAGAGCGTGTTCATCGAGAAATCACCGATCTTGAAATGGCCATTCTCCTCTTCGATAAAGATCAGTTTCGAGTCCTCTCCTCCGATATCGATGATCGTCCTGATCTCAGGATAAAAATGTTGAATCGCTTTGGCCTGCGCGATGATCTCGTTCACGAAATGCCCTTCGAGGAGTTCGGAGAGCAGTTTCCCTCCGGTGCCGGTAAACGAGAGGCTGTGAAATTGCTCGGGTGGAATGCGGCTGAGGATCTCCTCTAAAACTCTCTTAACCGCTTTGAGGGGTTGTCCCTTGATCCGGGTATAATGCTCCTCTAACACCTCTCCCCGATCATTCAGGATAACCGTGTTCGCACTGACGGATCCGACATCGATGCCTAAATAGATTTTCTTCATCCCCTGAACTATTCACCTCTGAAAGCAGAAAAGAAATGAATCAATTTTAATTGATTCAATCTCTCATTTTCAAGTGAAACTTGTTTTTCATGATTAACCAGTTTATTGATTTATAGAGGAGTCTGTGATAATTTTACCCTGGATTTGCCCCTCACCCTTCCCCTCTCCCCACAGGGGAGAGGGTGGGGTGAGGGGGGATTTTATTCCGCGGGTGTGACCGAACAACTTCGTGAGTATAAATATTTAGGTCTATATGGAAAAAGCCAGGGCGCGGGTCATCGTTGAAGGAAGGGTTCAGGGGGTCTTTTTTCGTGCCCACACGCAGGAGATGGCTTACCTCTTAAATTTGAAGGGCTGGGTGAAGAACAGGAGGGATGGCCGGGTAGAGGTTCTCTTGGAAGGAGAGAAAGCAAGGGTGGATCAGATGATTCAATGGTGCCATCGAGGGCCTTCTGAGGCGAGAGTGACCAATGTTCGTGTCACCTGGGAAGAGTATGCCGGAGAGTTCGAGGACTTTTCTATTACTTACTGACCCTTCTTTGGAACTTCCTTCTCCTCTTTGAGGATCTTCTTCTTAATATCCTTTCCCGCCTCATCCCTCTCCTTCTTGATCACCTCTTCCAGGTGCTCCATCCTCTTTCCCGTCTCGGTTAAACCTTCACCGACCCTCTTGACGACCTGGCCACCGCCGAAGTAAATAAAGAGTAATAAGATGAGGACGCCAACTGCCACTCCCAATAAAAATCTGATCATCGGCTACCAACCCTCCTGTTTTTTCTTAAACTACCAGGGATTCCAAATTTTTTCAATCCATTTATTGTCCACTTCTCTTGAAAATCCTCTTCCCTTACCTGTGCGGGTCCGTCAGGATGATTAACTTCTCGTTGTTTTACCTCTTTCGGATATGATAAAATAATCTCAAAAGGAGTGATTCATGAAACGTATTCCCTGGAAGATTTACCTGGGCCTAACCCTGATGGCTCTTTCTTTGATCTTTTATCTTATCCATTATGCTGTTTTCAGGGACAGCCGCCATATCTTTCTCTATCTCATCGGAGACATCGCCTTTGTCTTCATTCAGGTCTTGCTGGTCACAATGATTATCGACCAGTTGTTGAGTCGGAGGGAGAAACGTTCAATGCTCAACAAATTAAATATGGTGATCGGCGCTTTCTTTAGTGAGGTGGGAACCCATCTGTTAAAATCTTTTTACGAATTTGATTTCTACGACGATCAGATTAAAAAAGATCTCGTCGAGAATAACGACTGGTCCAATAAGGCCTTTTCGAATTTGGGTAAACGGTTGAAGGATTACAAATATCGCATTGAAAGTCAGAAGGGGGACCTGTCGGCTTTAAGAGTTTTCCTTCAGGGAAAGAGAGAATTCTTATTGGCCCTTTTGGAAAACCCCAATCTCTTGGAGCATGAATCCTTTACGGAACTACTCTGGGCGGTCTTTCACCTGACCGAGGAGTTGTCTTTTCGGGAAGACCTGGGGCAGTTACCCGACACGGACTACAACCATCTCTCCGTAGATATCCAGAGGGCATATTGCCTGCTCATCGTTGAATGGTTGGCTTATATGAGGCACCTGAGGGACAGTTACCCCTACCTCTTTTCGCTTGCCGTGAGGATGAATCCTTTAAATCCGAATGCCTTGGCTGTAGTGAAATGAATGATCAGCGAACCGTCAAGCCATTTCTTCATCTTCATCACAGGCCCGGAATCCTGCGACACATATTGTCCGGTCTTCCTATCCGCCCAGGGTTCACTTTTTTATGAAAAGTTTCAGATACTCTCCGTAGCCCTCTTTTTCCAGATCCTCTTTGGGAATGAATCTCAAGGAGGCGGAGTTCATACAATACCGGAGACCCGTAGGGGGTGGTCCGTCATTAAACACATGCCCGAGGTGAGAGTTGCCCTGCTTGCTTCTTACCTCGGTGCGCTCCATGAAAAGGCTCCGGTCCTCTTTTTCGACAATATTCTCTGGCTCAAGAGGCTTGGTGAAGCTGGGCCATCCTGTTCCAGAATCAAATTTTTCGGGGGAGCTGAATAGAGGTTCTCCTGAAACAATATCCACATAGATTCCCTCTCTCTTATTGTCCCAATATTCATTTTGAAAAGGCCCCTCTGTGCCACCCTTCTGAGTCACTTCATACTGTAAAGGAGTCAGTCTTTTCTTCAGGGTGGCGTCGTCAGGTTTTTGATAGGCCTTTCCACTCTTGCCCTTGACCGTTTCCAACTCTTTTCCCCATACCTGGGCCAAAAATTGGTCCCGGCCCGAGTTGAGTCTGTAAAATTGGTATCTGAGGGGATTCTTTTTGTGGTAATCCTGATGATAATCCTCGGCTTCATAAAATTTTGTGAATTTAACGATCTCTGTAACAATCGGCTTGTTGAACTTTCTGGTTCGGCTGAGATCCTCTTTCGATTTCTCTGCCAATCGCTTTTGCTCTTCATCATGATAGAAGATAACGCTGCGATACTGCAAACCCCGGTCAACAAATTGTCCTACGGAATCTGTGGGATCGATGTGCTTCCAGAAGTAACCGAGCAACTCCTCATACGTTATCCTCGCTGGATCGTAATAGACTTGAACCGCCTCCACATGGCCTGTTGTGCCGGAGGATACCTGCTCATAGGAAGGATTCTCTTGATTTCCACCGGTATAGCCTGAGATGACCTTCACAACACCGGGCAATTTTTCAAGGTCTGCTTCTGTGCACCAGAAACACCCTCCGGCAAATGTAGCCACGCGTAATACTCTATTTTCCTTAGGCATATCTCTCACCTCCGTCTGCCCTGAATCAGTTCTTTGACATCCGCTCATGATAAAGATGAACATCAGTGCCACGATGATTAGATTCTTCATAATCCACCTCACCTTCATATTAATTATCTTCTATAAATATAATCATTAAAATTAAATTTTACACAACAAAACAGGTCCTGCCGATCTTCATCAAGGAGGCTGATGAACTTGCAGTCATTATTGTTTATGTCTATTATTTTTTTGGTTTAACGGCAGCGGAACGATAGGGCTGATCGGCGGTATTAGCGGCATTATATGTACATGTTAAACCTAAACCAACCTTGCAACTTATAATTTTATGGATGTCCCCCTACTGCTGCCATTACCTGTTTGACAATTGTCAGATAATATGATAGTTTTTGATTGACAATTTAAAGGAGGTCGAAGATGCGTTTCATCTCAGTAAGAGAACTAAATACCAGGCCTAAGGAAATCTGGAGCAAAATCAAAGACGAGGAGGTGGTCATCACCTCCAACGGGAAACCGATCGCCCTGCTCTCCGGAGTGACCGAAGAAAATCTGACAAAGACTCTACGGGCAATCCGACGGAGCCGCGCTCTCATAGCGTTGGAGGAAATGCAGAAAAAGTCCGTCGAGTCAGGGTTGGACAAGTTGACGGATTCTGAAATTGAATCCGAGATTCGGGCTGTTCGGAAGAATCGCAAGCGATGATCGTCGTCCTTGATACCAATGTCATTATTTCCGGCATCCTTAAGCCTTATAGCAAGGCTGCGGCTATCCTCCACCTTGTCGCAGATGGAATCATTCGATTAGCTTATGACCTTCGTCTTCTTTCAGAATATCGAGATGTCCTAAGCCGTTCAAAATTTAACTTGGGTAAAGAAAATGTAGAAGCATTCCTGGATCAGGTGGAACGAGAGGGTCTTCTCACTTCAGCGAAACCTTTAAAAATTCATCTTCCCGACCCGGACGATGAGCCGTTCTTAGAGGCGGCTTTGTCTGTTAGAGCGGAGGCGATTATAACCGGGAACAAACGCCATTTCCCGGAGAAGCAATATGAAGGAGTGAAAATATTTTCTCCGGCAGAATTCCTGGAAGTGATGAAGGAAAAGATTTGAAAAGTTACAATGAGAAACTTTCGAGAGGATGGGCGGGGCGTCGTTGAGAATGATCACTTTATGAACGGGTGCCTTCGCATTCCGACCAGTCAAAAAGGATAAAAAGAATAGACTGACCTTAACAAAACCATTGACCAGATTCCTCCTATGAGATACAATAATAAAAAATGAGATACAGGGGGTGGACGATGCCTTTAAGTTTGAGAATCCCTTTGGGAAAAGATGAAATGATTAAAAAGGCGGCTACAAAGAGTAAAAAAACGAAGACAGCCTTTATCCTTGAAGCGGTGGATGAAAAAATGGGTCTCGTTAAGGGCCGCGAACAAATCGTCAGGGAGCTTTCGGGCTGGCTTTCCCATGAAGAGACCCAGGAACTGAGAAAGGCGGTTGAAATTTTTGATAAAGTAGATGAGGAGGACTGGGGTTGAAGCTTGTCCTGGATACGAACATTTATTGTGATTTTGCAGAGGGGCTGCCCGATGCCGTAGATACTATTGCAACCTATGGGCAATCCATTTTTATTCCTTCTGTTGTTCTGGGGGAACTTTTTTTTGGATTCATGAAGGGGAGTAGACAGCAGTTCAACGAAAAGAAGTTGCGTCAGGTTGTGAGTCGTTTAAAAATAGAAATCATTGATGTGAATGCCGACGTTGCGAGAAAGTATGCCATGATCTATTTATCTCTGCAGAAGAAAGGAATTAAGATACCCATCAATGATGTCTGGATTGCTGCATGTTGTATGGAGGTCGGAGGGACTCTTTTGACAAGGGATAAACATTTTGAGCGGGTGGATCAAATAGAGGCAATGGTGTTAAGAAAAGGAGGCTAAACCTGATTTTCCCCGATTCGGGCTATCGAAAAAATTTCATATGATCTTCATTTCCAATCCCCATTTCACCCACCACCTGCGCAGACATGCCCTTGATTGTTCAGAAATGCGCAACTCCGAATAGAAATTCCTCCACTGCGTAATTGAGTCTGAATATGGATTAAAAGGCACATGATAGGGTTAACAATGATTTCCAAGTAGTCTGCTTTAAAGTAGACTACTCAAAAGGAGACAAAGGGGAAACTTGACCTTCGTCAATCAAGAATCGGCAATTATCCTTTTCGGGCCTGTCTGATTTCATCCAAATAAAACTTGATCAAAGGAGACATCTCAGGCGGTTGCCATTCTGTCTTCTTCGGATCCTCGGGCCAGGTGAAGGGAAGGTGAAAGACCTCTCCCGGCCTCTT
>DYHU01000614.1 GCA_020724025.1 Syntrophorhabdus sp.
TCTCCTTCCGGTTACCGGTCTCCGAGAAGAATCGGCGACCATTTCTTCACATCATTAACCTTTTCAAGATGCCTGACCTGATCCACAATCCTTAGCCGTCTCTTTTTCGACATCAACCGACCGCTCAGATCATGAAACTTTTCAATCAACTCTTCCCAGGAAAGGGGATTTTCAGGATCGCCCTTGGGATATTCAATCTTTGTGAAATAACGCTTCCCCTCTTTCGTGAAAACCTCAGCAGTGGCACACCACTGTTTTGGAAAAGTTTCATCCAGATCAGGATCCACAGCATATTCTATTCTCTTCATCATTCGTCTCACCTCTTCGGATCGAATCTTTGAGAGCTGAAACTCCCTAAGCCCTGCCTTTCGATAAAGGATCGCAACCGCCGCCCCGAAGGGCATGCTGAACTGGGCATCCACAATCGTTTTGGGATCATATTTCTTCTCCACAGGCTCAGCAATGAGGGAGGCGCCTGCCCTCAGGAGCCCCAGTCTGACCTTCTCCACCTGATCCGGTCTGAGGTTGTTCTCTCCTATTATTTTCAGGATAGCGTCAATGGGAGGCTGCATGTAACGACAGCAAGCATGGGGTTTCACCGAGGTGCGAAGAATCTCAAATCCCGTACCGATTCCTTCCAACACCTTGTTTCCATCCGCTCCATTGGAGTAGGCGTGCAGAAACCCGTCCCTGCCCTCGATGATCGAAGTGGGCCCCTTAAATCCCTTCTTTGCGAGCAGGGCTGCGATCATCCCGCTATGAGCCGCCCACCCTGCGTGGAAACGTTTCGTCCATGCCCCCTGGGCAAGATATTCCATCGAGCCGGCTGCCTGACTTCCGGCGATCCCCATGGCGTTGGCGATTCTTTCCTCTTTGAGGCCCATGACCTTTGAGGCAGTGACACTTGACCCAAAGGTTCCGCATGTGCCTGTTGGATGGAAACCCCGACCATAACTGTTTTCAGGTTCCAGGGCCTTTCCCAGACGGACCATCGCTTCGTAACCCAGAACAACCGCCTCGATCAATTTCTTGCCGGTAGCTTCGACCATTTCACCTGTGGCCAGGGCAGAAGGGAAAACGACTACACCCGGATGGAGAGAGGATTCATTGTTTACATCGTCCATTTCAATAGCATGCGATGAAGTCCCGTTGGCCAGGGCCGCATAAACAAAAGGAGCCCTTCTCTTTGTTCCTATGATGATGCCGCCCCGGTTGCCGCTTCCCATTCCTTGGATGAACCGGTACATACTCCTGGATGAATCCTCCTGAGAGCCACGACAGGCCACGCCGATGAAGTCAAGGAAAAAATATTTTACCCGGTCAACCACTTCTTCCGGAAGTTGACGATATTTCAATTCGCTACAATATTTTGCCAAGTCTCTGGTGATGCCCATTGG